>JALXFQ010000147.1 GCA_027067235.1 Gammaproteobacteria bacterium | reverse complement strand
GCTTGCCCTGGTCCGGCAGCAGCGGTTTCACCCAGGTCAGGCGTTTGTCGTCGCTCTCTACCGGATTCAGTGTGAGTATGCTTTTGACCCGGCTGAATTCTTTTTTGTACGGCTCCAGCTCGCGCCATTGCTCTCCGCCTTCGATGAACAACAGTTTGCACTCGGCGTGCTTCAATATATAGGCCGCGTTTTCCCCGCGGTCGTTGTTGTACAGCGGTACCAGCACCAGGCCCATGCCCAGGGCGGCCAGGTCAAACAGCGACCATTCGCGGCGATTGGGCAGCATGATGGCGACATGACTGCCTTTTTTCATGCCGCGTTTTTTCAGCAATGCCTGCCAGCGCGCCACGTCGGCGGCAGTCTGTTTCCATGTGTAATCGCGCCAGCTCTGGCTATCGTCATCAAACTGGCGAAAGGCCAGCCGGTTGGGCGTGCGCGCCACCCGTTCGCGGAACATGGCAGGCAGCGTGCTGTCTGGAAATACCGGTATGATGTCGGAGCGGTGCGGTGCGTCACTTATATCCATGTTCCCCTCCTTTTATTGTACGTCTTGATGAGCGTTCCGCAGGAGCGCGCCTGCGCCGCGAAGACTCGGGCGCGGAAGCTTCTGTTACTGTCCAGCGTCGCGAGGGCGCGGTTCCTGCAGGTTTTTCCATCCAGAGTCTGGTTTGAAACGTTCGCCAAACTGTTTTTCCAGTTGTTGCAGTTTTTGCACAAACTGACCCTCGCCGATGTGCTTGACATAGTTCATCGGTCCGCCGCGGAAAGGCGCAAAGCCGGTGCCGAAAATCATTCCGGCATCGAGCAGGTCGGCATCTTCCACCACGCCTTCGCGCAATACGGCGACTGACTCGTTCAGCAGGCGAGCGATCAGACGATCGGTGACCACGGCGTCGGGCGCCGGTGCATCCTTGCTGCTGACCGGCTTGCCTTTTTCATAGCGGTAGAAGCCTTCTCCGCTTTTTTTGCCCAGCTTGCCGGCATCGACCATCTGTTTCAGTTTTTCTGGCACCGCCACGCCCAGCTGTTCTCCCAGTATGTTTGCCACCGACAGGCATATATCCAGGCCGACAGTATCGGCCAGCAGGATCGGTCCCATGGGCATGCCGAAATCAGTGGCAGCGCGGTCGATTGTTTCCGGCGCGTTGCCTTCCGACAGCAGTTCCACGGCTTCCAGCAAATAGGGCATAAGCACCCGGTTGACCAGGAAACCCGGCGAGCTTTTTACCGGCAGAGGCAGCTTGCGCATGTTGGCGATGAAAGTGCTGGTACGGTCGATCAGTTCCTGCGGCGTGGCGTCGGTACGGACGATTTCTACCAGTTGCATTTTTGCCACCGGATTGAAAAAATGGATGCCGATCAGGCGCTCGGGCTTGTCCAGGGCTTCACCCAGGGTTTCCAGCTTGATGCTGGAGGTATTGGTGGCGAGTATGGCATCGGGTTGCATGCGCGGCTCGATTTCGCGGTACAGGGCCTGTTTGATCTCGGCGTTTTCCACGATGGCTTCGATAACGATGTCGGCCTTTTCGATACCCAGACCCTTGTGGTCGGGGATCAGGCGGTCACCTGCCGCCGTATTCAAGTGTTTCGGGCGCAGCTTCATGTCGAACAGCTTTTTTGCCCGTTTGATGGCGGGCGCGATATATTTCGGCTCGCGATCCTGCAGGGTGACGCTAAAGCCCTGCAGGGCGCACCAGGCGGCGATATCGCCGCCCATGACGCCAGCGCCGATGACGTGTACCCGTTTTGGCTGGTAGTCCTTCTGCTTGCCCAGGGATTTCATGCGTTCCTGCAGGAAGAACACCCGCACCAGATTATGCGCCGTATCGGTCTCGAACAGATCGGTAACCGATTGCGCTTCTGCATCAAGCCACTGGCGCCGGTTATCGGCGTGCTTTTCCCAGGTCTCGATCAGCGCGTAGGGCGCCGGATAGTGTTCCTTGCTGGCCTTTTTGGCGACTTCCTTGCGGAATTTACCCGCCAGCAGCGGGCGCAGCGGACGGCTGGAGGCCAGCGCCCTGAGTCTGCCCGGTTGATGTCGGGCAGGCTTGCGCGTGACAAAATCGCGCCCGGCCGCTACAAGGTGGCGCTTGGGCACCAGAGCATCGACCATGCCGAGTTTTTTCGCCTTGTAGCCGCCCACGGCGCGACCCGCGAGCATCAGCGGCATGGCGTCAACGGCGCCAATGAGTTCGATCAACCGTACGCTGCCGCCAAAACCGGGATGGATGCCCAGTTTGACTTCCGGCAGGCCGATTCGGGTGTTCAGGCTGTCCGTGGCGATGCGGTAATCGCAGGCCAGAGCAAGTTCCAGTCCGCCGCCCAGACAGAAGCCGTCAATCAGCGCGGCGGTGGCGCAGGGCAGGGCCTCGATGCGGTCGGCCATGCGTTGGCCACGGTGGATAATGGCTGCGGCCTCATCTCTGGATTTGACTTCGGTGAATTCCTTCACATCGGCCCCGGCGATGAAGCCGGAGGCCTTGTCCGAAACCAGCAGCAATCCGTCGGGCGGCGTTTTTTCCACGCCGGTGAGTATGTCGTCCAGCTCCTCGAGCACCTCTTTTGACAGTGTATTGGCGGAAGCGCCGGCCTTGTCCAGATGCAGCCAGAGTAACTTGTCATCGTCTGTTTCCAGCGTCCAGTGTTGATACTTGCCGTTCACGTTCAGACCTCCACCAGCATGGCGCCGCCCTGGCCGCCGCCGATACACTGGCTGGCGACGCCGGTTGCGGCCTTGTTGTTTTTCAGTACATGCAGCAAATGCAGCACGATGCGCGCGCCGGAAACACCCACCGGGTGGCCCAGCGCGATCGCGCCGCCATCGACGTTGAGGCGTTCGTCGTCGATTTCGCCAAATGCCTGTTTCAGCCCCAGCGATTGCTTGCAGAATGCGTCGCTGCGCCAGGCGCGCAGACAGGCGATGACCTGGGCGGCAAAGGCTTCGTTCAGCTCCCAGTAATCAATGTCTTCCAGCTTTTTCTGATTGCGTCTGATCAGCGGCGTGCAGGCGAACACCGGTCCCAGCCCCATTTCACTGGGATCGTTGCCGGCCCAGGCGCAATCGACAATGCGGCCCATCACGGGTAGCTGGTATTTTTTGATGGCCTTTTCGCTGGCCAGGATCAACCACGCCGCGCCATCGGTGATCTGCGAACTGTTGCCGGCGGTTACCTTGCCGTAGCGGCCGTCAAACACCGGCCGCAGTTTGGCCAGTTTCTCCACGCTGGAATCCGGCCGCACCCCTTCGTCGTGTTCGTGCACAACGCCTTTCCAGTCGTACAGCGGCTCTATTTCGCTGAGCCGTCCCTGTTCCTGCGCGGCCGCCAGTCGCAGATGGCTGCGCACGGCATATTCATCCATTTCAGCGCGGCTGATATTGAATTTGTCGGCCAGAATCTCGGCGGTTTTGCCCATGGACAGGCCCACGGTGGGGTCGGTCAGTCCGCGTATCAGGCCGATCACCGGTTTCAGATAAGACGGTTTGAAGCGGCTGGCGATTTTCAGCTTCTGCGCGGGTTTGCGCGCCCGGTTCAGCTGGCCAAGCCAGCCCACCATTTGCGGCGGAAACAGCAACGGCGCCTGCGACATGGATTCAGTACCGCCAGCCATCACCAGATCGGCGCGATTGGCGGCGATATTGCGCGCGGCGCTGTCCAGAGCCTGCATGCCGGAACCGCAGTTTCTCTGTACGGTCCAGGCCGGCACCGCCTTGCCGCAACCGGCGCGCAGGGCGGCGATGCGGCTGATATTGGCCTCGTCGGGTCCGGGCATGACACAGCCGGTTATGACTTCATCCAGTTCCTCCGGCGAAAACGGCTGCCGGTTCAGCAATGGCTGCGCGGCGCGTACCGCCAGATCGGCAGCCTGGAACGGACCTGGCTCTTCGCCGGCCTTCAGAAACGGCGTTCGGCTGCCATCCACCACATACACAGGGCGACCTTTCATGGCATTGTTGTTCATTGTGTTCGAGCTCCCTTAAAATTCATCCGGCGCAAAATCATCCACATCAATTACTGCCCGTATCAACGGCGCGGCTTCGTCCAGTAACTGTTTTTCCTCCGTGCTCAGCAAACCCCTGTCCAGAGCCACCTGGTACAGGTCTTCACCGGGCGCGATCTTCAGGTCGCCGGCGCGGATGACGGAATGCAGGCGTTTTTCCAGTGCCTGCACGCGCGGGCTGAGGGCCAGCGCACGCTCCAGCCGGGCGATGATTTCACCGTCTGCGTCAGGAATGAAAATGTTTGCCGTCAAACGGTCGCGCGCGTCCGATGGCGTCATCAGCAGCGCGGCAATCTGGCGCGCGGATTCGTCAGACGGCGCCCTGAACCGCATGCCCAGGGGAAAGCTAACAAGACGCAAGACCTGACCCGCAATACGATTGGGATAATTGGCGAATAGCTGATCCAGGCTGCTTTGCATCTGCTGCAGGCAATGATCGCAGACCCAGCGCACCAGCGGCAGGTCCTGTTCCGCGCAGTCCTGGTCCTGATAGCGTTTCAGGGTCGCCGAGGCCAGATAGAGATAGCTCAATACATCGCCCAGCCGCGCCGACACGTTTTCCCGGCGCTTCAGCTGCCCGCCGAGCAGCGCCATGGAAGCATCGGAGGCCATGGCCAGTACCGCGCTCATGCGTTCCAGCTGTCTGTAATAATGCGCAACCGGTCCGGCTACCGGCGACGAGGTGAGACGCGCGCCGCTCAGCCCCAGAATCAGACTGCGGCTCAGGTTGCCGAAAAAGAAGCCTGCATGGCTAACGAGCAGAAGGTCGAAATCCTGCAGCGCCTGATCGCCTTCGCCTGCAGCCGCCTGCATTTCTTCGAGTACAAAGGGGTGGCAACGGATCGCGCCCTGGCCGTAGATAATCATGTTGCGCGTCAGAATGTTCGCGCCTTCCACGGTAATGGCCACCGGGATGGATTCGTATACGCGCGCCAGATAATTGTTCGGGCCCAGCATGATGCCGCGTCCACCGTGTATGTCCATGGCGTCGTCAATGGCGCGGCGCATGGACTCGGTCAGGTGGTATTTGACAATGGCGGTAACCACGGCCGGCTGGATATGCTGGTCCAGGGCGGACAGGGTCAGGGTGCGCGCCGCATCAGCCATATAAGCCAGGCCGCCGATGCGCCCCAGCACTTCCTGTACGCCCTCGAACTTGCCCACGGGTATCTTGAACTGGCTGCGCACGGCGGCATAGGCGCCGGTGGTGCGGCTGGCGAATTTGCAGGCGCCGGTGCTGAGCGCCGGCAGCGACACGCCGCGGCCTTCGGCCAGGCATTCCACCAGCATGCGCCAGCCCTTGCCGGCGTATTCCCGGCCACCGATCAGCCAGTCCAGCGGGATGAATACATCCCTGCCCGAGTTGGGACCGTTCTGGAAGGGTATGTCCACCGGATTGTGACGGCGGCCGATGGAAACGCCCGGCGTATCGGTGGGGATCAGCGCCAGGGTGATGCCGATGTCTTCTTCATCGCCGAGCAGATGATCCGGGTCATACAGCTTGAACGCCAGCCCCAGCAGGGTGGCGACAGGCCCGAGGGTAATATAGCGTTTTTCCCAGTTCAGGCGGATGCCGGTGATTTCCTCGCCCCCGAATTCCCCCTTGCAGACGATGCCGGTGTCGGGCATGGCGCCGGCATCGCTGCCGGCGAAAGGCCCGGTGAGGGCGAAACAGGGAATCTCGCGGCCATCGGCCAGACGCGGCAAAAAATACTCTTTCTGTTCCTGCGTGCCGTAGCGCATGATCAGCTCGCCCGGCCCCAGCGAATTGGGCACCATCACGGTGACGGCGGCGGTGATGCTGCGCGTTGCCAGTTTCATGACCACGGTGGAATGGGCCAGGGCGGAAAAAGCCAGACCGCCGTATTCTTCGGGAATGATCATGCCGAAGAACTTTTCCTTTTTGATGTAGGCCCAGGCTTCCGGTGTCAGGTCTTTCAGGGTGTGGGTGATTTCCCAGTCGTCCAGCATGTCGCATAGCTGCTGCACGGGGCCGTCCAGAAAAGCCTGCTCCCTCTCGCTCAATTCGGGCTCGGGGCCGGCCAGTAATTTGTTCCAGTCGGGTTTGCCGCTGAACAGTTCGGCGTCCCACCAGACATCGCCGGATTCCATGGCGTCTTTTTCCGTGTCCGACAGCGGCGGCAGTACCTTGCGAAAGACCTGCAGCAATGGCGCGCTGATGACGCGTTGGCGTACCGGTTTGTAATTGAGCAGAATCAGAGCAGCGACGACCGGCGCGGCGATGAGAAAAAAGCCCAACCCGCTGATGTGAAACAATAACGGCGAGATCAGCAGGCTCAGCAGGATAACGCCGGAAGCGATCAGCAGTGGAGTCCGGAAAAAGCCCAGACACAGCAAAACTACCACCAGCAATAACAGCGTCGCCAACATTCACTCGCTCCTTTGTCTAACGGCGCTCGAACCTTGCGGCCGGAATGCTGCCGTTCCCCTTTATTATCAGGGTTTATTATTCGGGTTTGTCAAACTTACGACACCTCTATCTACGAAACATTCTATAATATGGATACATGGATACACGATAAATTTTCTCACTTATGTGGGAATGTTTATAAATAACAACAAGTTACAATGGTATGCGGTTGCGTCCACGCGGTTGGTTGCATCGAGGCAACAGCGCTGACGCGTACCATGAGCAAGGAATCAATCGCGACAACAATGAAAAAGGCCCTGGACAATCTGATGGTCTGGCTGGGTACCCGTCTGGCGGAATACCTGAACAGCCCGA
>JALXFQ010000146.1 GCA_027067235.1 Gammaproteobacteria bacterium | reverse complement strand
ATATCGCGTCGTTTGCTTCCGCCGCGACCCTGTATGACATCGGTTTCAACCATTTCTGGCGGGCTTCCACCGGCCGCAACAGCGGCGATCTGGTGTTTTATCAGGGCCACTCCGCACCGGGCATCTACGCGCGGGCCTATGTGGAAGGTCGTTTCACCGAGGCCAATCTGGACAAGTTCCGCCAGGAAGTGGACGGCGACGGCCTGTCGTCTTACCCGCATCCGTGGCTGATGCCCGATTTCTGGCAGTTCCCCACGGTTTCCATGGGCCTGGGGCCGATTCAGGCGATCTATCAGGCGCGTTTCATGAAATACATGCAGCACCGTGGTTTTCTCGAGCAGACCGACCGCAAGGTGTGGTGCTTCATGGGCGATGGCGAGACCGACGAGCCGGAGTCGCTGGGCGCGATTTCGCTGGCCGGGCGGGAAAACCTGGACAATCTGATTTTCGTGGTGAATTGCAACCTGCAACGGCTGGATGGCCCGGTGCGCGGCAATGGCAAGATCATTCAGGAACTGGAATCCGTATTCCGCGGCGCGGGCTGGAATGTCATCAAGGTGATCTGGGGCTCCTACTGGGATCCGCTGCTGTCGCGCGACGTATCCGGCAAGCTCAAGCAGCGCATGGAAGAGGCCGTGGATGGCGAATACCAGGCTTACAAGGCCAAGGATGGCGCCTTCGTGCGCGAGCATTTTTTCGGCAAATATCCCGAGCTGAAAGACATGGTCGCCAATATGTCCGACCATGACATCTGGCGGCTGAACCGCGGCGGACATGATCCGCACAAGGTCTATGCGGCCTATGCCGAAGCCCTGAAAACCACCGGCCAGCCCACGGTTATTCTTACCAAAACGGTGAAGGGCTATGGCATGGGGCCAGCGGGCGAGGGGCAGAACATCACCCATTCGCAAAAGAAAATGGGCGTGGACGATCTCAGGCAGTTCCGCGACCGTTTCAGCATTCCGGTTACTGACGAGCAACTGCAAGACGGCATCCCGCCGTATTACCTGCCGTCGCCGGACAGCCCGGAAATGGAGTATCTGCGCGAGCGCCGCGCGCGTCTGGGTGGTTCGATTCCCGCACGTCGTCGCAATGCCAGCCAGGCGCTGAAAATTCCTGAATTAAAGGCTTTCGACGCCCAGCTCAGGGATTCCGGTGAGCGCGAATTCAGCTCCACCATGGCCTTTGTGCGCATACTCGGCACACTGGTGCGCGACAAGACCATCGGCAAGCGGATTGTGCCCATCATTCCCGACGAAGCGCGCACTTTCGGCATGGAAGGCCTGTTTCGCCAGCTTGGCATCTACGCGCCCAGGGGTCAGCTCTACGAGCCGGAAGATGCTGACCAGCTGATGTATTACCGCGAGGCGGAAAACGGTCAGGTATTGCAGGAAGGCATCAACGAGGCCGGCGGCATGTCCGACTGGATGGCGGCGGCCACGTCGTACAGCCACCACGACGAGCCGATGATACCGTTCTATATTTTCTACTCCATGTTCGGTTTTCAGCGTGTTGGCGATCTGGCCTGGGCCTCCGGCGACATTCAGGCGCGCGGCTTCCTGCTGGGCGGCACTGCCGGCCGCACCACGCTGGCGGGCGAGGGCCTGCAGCATCAGGACGGCCACAGCCTGATCATGGCCGGCACCATTCCCAACTGCGTTGCCTATGACCCCACTTTCGCCTACGAACTGGCGGTGATTATCCAGCATGGCATGAAGCGCATGTACCAGGATCAGGACAACGTGTTCTACTACATCACCGTGATGAACGAAAACTACCCGCACCCGGCCATGCCGAAAGGCGCAGAGCAGGATATCATCAAGGGTTTGTATGCTTTCAGCAAAACCCGCAGGTCGAAAAAACCGCATGTGCAACTAATGGGCAGCGGCGCCATTCTCAATGAGGTCATCCAGGCCGCCGGCCTGCTGAAAGACGACTGGAACGTAAACGCCGACGTCTGGGCCGCGCCCGGCATGAACGAGCTGGCGCGTGATGGCCATGAAGCGGATCGCTGGAACATGCTGCACCCCGAACGCAAACCGCGCAAATCCCACGTGGCGCAACGCCTGGATGGTACGCCCGGGCCGGTGATCTGCGCCACCGACTATATTCGCCAGTACAGCGAGCAGATTCGCCCCTGGGTGGCTGGCCGTTATGTGACGCTGGGAACAGACGGTTTCGGTCGCTCCGACACCCGCGCCAACCTGCGCAGGCATTTTGAAGTGAATGCGCACTATGTGGCTGTGGCGGCGCTCAAGGCGCTGGCGGATGACGGCGACATCGACAACAAGATCGTCAAAGACGCGATCAAAAAATACGGCATCGATGCGGAGAAGGTCTTTCCGTTATATGCATGAATGTTGCAAGGCGTCCGATGCGGGGCGAATCGTCTCACTCCTTTTCCCTTGCTCCCTATGAGAAAGATTATGGCCGAAACAAAAGAAATACACGTCCCTGATATTGGCGATTTCGACGAGGTCGAAGTGATTGACGTGCTGGTGTCGCCCGGTGATACGGTGGCGGAAGAAGATTCGCTGGTCACGCTGGAGTCCGACAAGGCGGCAATGGATATACCCTCGCCGGTGGCGGGCGTTATCAGGGAAGTGAAAATCAGCGTCGGCGACAAAGTCTCCGAAGGCTCGCTGGTGGCATTGATAGAGGCGGCGGAAGGCGGCGCGGAAACGGCTGCCGGGGAGAAATCCGCAGCCGAAGAAAGCAGGCCCGGGCCAGAAACATCGAAACCAGAAACGTCGAAACCAGAAACGCCAAAACCAGCAGCGCCGCAAGCGGAGCAACAGCCTGCCGCACCCGCGCCGAAGCCCGCCGTGGAGTCCGGCCCGCCGCCGACTCTGCCCACGCCGCGCCGCAGCGGTCAATCCATCCCCCACGCCAGCCCGTCCATACGCCGGCTGGCGCGCGAGCTGGGAGTTGATCTGGCGCAGGTTATCGGCACCGGCCCCAAGGGCCGCATTCTCAAGTCGGACGTCAAGGGCTTTGTCAAAGGCGCCATGGCTGGTGGCGGAGGCGGCGGCATGCCGTTCAATCTGCCGCCTGCGCCGCAGCTTGACTTCAGCAAGTTCGGCGAGATCAAAGTCCAGCCGCTGGGCCGCATCAAGAAAATCTCCGGCCCGCATCTGCACCGCGCCTGGGTCAGCGTGCCCCACGTCACCCAGTTCGATGAATGCGACATCACCGACCTGGAATCCCTGCGCCAATCGCTGAAAAATGAAGCGGCGCGCCACGGCGTGAAAATATCGCCGCTGCCCTTCGTCATGAAGGCGGTGGTCAGCGCCATGCAGGAATTCCCCGAGTTCTGCGCCTCGCTGGACGAAACCGGCCAGAACCTGATTCTGAAAAAGTACTATAACATCGGCGTCGCCGTGGACACCCCCGGCGGACTGATGGTGCCGGTCATCAGGGACGTAGACAAAAAAGGCGTATTCCAGATTGCCGGTGAGCTCATGGCCATCAGCCAGAAAGCCCGCGACGGCAAACTCGGCCCTGCCGACATGTCCGGCGGCTGCTTCACCATCTCCAGCCTGGGCGGCATCGGCGGCACCGCGTTCACGCCCATCATCAACGCCCCTGAAGTGGCCATCCTCGGCCTGTCACGCTCGAAAATGGCCCCGGTATGGAACGGCAGCGAATTCCAGCCGCGCCTGATGCTGCCCCTGTCCCTGTCCTACGACCACCGCGTCATCGACGGCGCCCTGGGCGCGCGCTTCATTGTGCGCCTGGGCCAGATGATCACCGCGCTGGAAGGCATGGCCCTGTGGCAGCGGTAAAACGTCGGGTGAGATGACGGCTCTTTTCTGAGTTGAAACAGCGCGTGCAACCTCCCCGCCCCCGGGCATCATCAGGTTTTTCCTTGCTGCGATAGATTTTCTTTATGGCCATGCTCTATACTTGGCGGGTTTTCCATACCAGCCGGGAGTTGCATGGCCATCACCGAGACAAAGGCAAACCCGTCTTCACATTGGCGCGAGACGCTGGCGTTGCTGCTGCCGGCCGTGGGCTGGCCGCGGTTTCGGGTCGGCTTGCTGCGCGATGAGCTGGGGGTGGCGCTGACCGGGGCGTTGATTGCCATTCCGCAGGCGATAGCGCTGGCGGCGCTGGCCGGGCTGCCGCCGCAGGCGGGCATTTACGCCAGCATTCTGCCCGTTGTTGTGGCCATGCTGTGGGGCTCGTCCTGGCATCTGGTTTCCGGCCCGAACACGGCTGTCAGTCTCATGCTGGCGGCCTCAGTTGCGCCGCTGGCGGCGGCTGGCGCGGACTATATGCAAACCATACTGCTGCTGACCGTCATGGTTGGCTGTTTGCAACTGGCGGTGGGTCTGCTGCGCCTGGGCTCGGTGCTGGATTTTGTTTCCAATACCGTAATCGTGGCGGTTACTCATGCGGTGGCGCTGATTCTGCTGGCTTCCGCGCTGTTGTCCATGGCGGGATTGCAGGGCGAGCCGGGCGCGGATTTTTTCAGCAAATTGCGGGTGGTGGCGGAGCGGGCCATGGACAGCAATTCCACGACCCTGGCGCTGGGCGCCCTGACCGTGGGCATCGGGCTGATGAGCCGGCTGTGGTTCAGCCGCTATGCCCTGATTATCGCCATGGCGGCGGGCTCTGTGACAGCCTGGGTTCTGCTGCGCCATGCAGGCGCCAGCGCCGAGTCCATTCCGCTGCTGGGCCCGATTCCGCTGTCGTTTGCCCCCTGGTCATTGCCGCCGCTGGATCGCCAGAGTCTGCCGCTGGCGCTGGATCTGATGGATAACGCCGCAGCCATCGCCTTTGTCGGGCTGATGCAAAGCGTGGTGATTTCCCGCTCTCTGGCCATCAGGTCGGGGCAGCTCATCAACCCCAACCGCGAATGTGTGGGTCAGGGCATGGCCAATCTGTCGGCTTCGCTGGTTTCGGCTTTTGCCGGATCCGGTTCGTTCAACCGCAGTGCCAGTCATCTGCAACTGGGCGCGCGCACGCCCTGGGCGCTGATATACAGCGTGCTATGGCTGCTGCTGATGGTGGTTTTCGCGCGCCCGCTGCTGGAGCATATTCCGCGGGCGGTGATTGCCGCCCTGCTGTTTCTGGTGGGGCTGGGCTTGTTCAACGGCAAGGCGATACGCCGTATCAGCCGCTCCCTGCCCGAGTCGGTCATTTTTTATGGCGCCTTGCTGGTTTCGCTGCTGTTCGGTCTGTCGCAGGGCGTTGTCACCGGCGTGCTGCTGTCGCTGCTGGTCTATCTGGCAAAAGTCTCGCAGCCGCGCCTGAGCCTGTCGGCGTTCGACGCCCGTGACGGGCGCCGGGTTTCGCTGGTGGGTATCGACGGCAACCTGTTTTTCGGCTCCGTCCCCGGCGTCGAGCAGGCGCTGCCCGCGCCGCCCCGCAACGAACCACAGCACCATCTGCTGCTGTTGCGCACGGATCATCTCAGTTATCTGGACATACCGGGCGCCGATCTGCTGCTGCGCACGGTGAGGCACTGGCGCGAGCAGGGCAGTGACGCCTATATCAAGGTGCCGCGGCCGGAGCTGGCGGCCATTTTCAAACACACCGGACGCCTGGCCGAGGTGGGCGCGGATTGCCTGATCCGGTCCGACCGTCCCCATCCCATGAAAGACCAGCTGGGCCTGACCGCCGCTGCGGATACAGCCGGTTTTCCCTGTCCCACGATCACTTCACAGGAACGCACCATGAAAGAAATCGCCCAATGTCTCCACGCCACGCCGCTGCTCGGCCCCATCGCTCTCGACCGACTGACCGCGTTGCTGGAATCGCAGCCGCTGCTGAACGCCGGGGCCGGCGATATTCTGGTTAACACCGACGAAACCCTGAACGATCATATTGTCCTGCTGGATGGCGAACTGGAGGTGCAGCGTACCTGGCCGGCGCCGGGCGGCTACGAAAAAAGCTATACCTGGTCGCTGCGCGCCCACTGCAGTGACGCCAATGCCGAACCCGCGGTGCTGGGCGCGGCGTCGCGTCGTTTGCGGGTGCGGGCGCTGACCGCGGTCAGATATTTGCGGCTCGACGCCGACGCCATCGACCAGATGCTGGGCTGGTCGGCGCAGGAAGCTGCGGCGGCGGACATGGATGAGGACATCAGAAAGCGCATGGCGCTGGTACGCCAGGTGGGCGTTTTCCACCATGTGCCGCTGGAGAGGATTGCCGACATATTCATGCATATGCAGCCGGTGCGCTTCGAGGCAGGCGATATCGTCATTACCGAAGGCGAAAAAGGCGACAGCTATTACATCATTGAACAAGGCGAAGCCGAGGTTATTCGTACTGATCCGTTCACCGACGAAACCGCCGTTGTCGCCCAGCTCGGCGCTGGCGAAGGTTTCGGTGAAGAGTCGCTGTTACAGGGCGGGTTCCGCAACGCCACGGTACGCATGCTGACGCCGGGGCGTTTGCTGCGCCTGACCCGCAACGATTTCGAAAGCCTGATCCGGCCTACCATGGTGGAGGAGGTGGACGCCGCCGCGGCGCGGGATATGCTGGAACAAGGCGAGGCCAAACTGCTCGATTGCCGTTATGATCTCGAATACGAGGAAAGCCGCATTCCCGGCGCCATCCTCATACCCCTGCACCAGTTGCGCGAACAGGCCCATCAACTGGCGCCGGATGCCCGCTATATCGTCTATTGCCGCAGTGGTCGGCGCAGCAAGGCGGCGGCTTTTCTGCTCACCGAGCGCAACCTGCAGGTGGCGTCGCTGAGCGGAGGCATACGCGACTGGCCCTACGCCGTGGAGAGCGACGACGG
>JALXFQ010000145.1 GCA_027067235.1 Gammaproteobacteria bacterium | reverse complement strand
GAATGCGCTGTTCCTCCTTGCCCTGCAGCACGTTGACCAGATAGACCACGCCGAAGCGCTGGCCGGTGCGGTAGATGGCCGATAGCGCCTGTTGCGCAGCTTCGGTGGCGTCCCAGGTCTGTGGCGGGTTGCGGCAGTTGTCGCAGTTGCCGCAGGCTTGTTCCAGCTTCTCGCCAAAATAGCCCAGTATGGCCTGGCGACGGCAGGAGGACAGCTCGCACAGGCCCAGCATGGCGTCGAGTTTCTGCTGCTGGATGCGTTTGTACTCGTCGCTGCCGGAGGAGTCTTCCGACATCTGGCGCAGCATGATGACATCCTGCAGGCCATAGGTCATCCAGGCGCTGGCGGGCTGGCCGTCGCGTCCGGCGCGGCCGGTTTCCTGATAGTAGGCTTCGATGTTTTTCGGCAAATTGAGATGCGCCACGAAGCGCACGTCCGGCTTGTCGATGCCCATGCCGAAAGCGATGGTGGCGACCATGATGATATTGTCCTCGCGCAGGAATCGGGCCTGATGTTCGCGCCGGACTGGCGCCGACATGCCGGCGTGATAGGGCAGGGCGAGGCGACCTTTTTTGTTCAGCCATTCGGCGGTGGCTTCGACTTTCTTGCGCGACAGGCAATAGACGATGCCGGAATCTTCCGGGTGCTCCATTTGCAAAAAGCGCCAGAGCTGGTCGCGGGCGTTGTGTCCTTCGGTGATGGTGTAGCGGATATTGGGCCGATCGAAGCTGTTGACGTAAATCTGCGCGTCTTGCAGTTTCAGCTGGGTGATGATTTCCTGCCGCGTACGCAGGTCGGCGGTGGCGGTGAGGGCAATGCGCGGGATCGTGGGATAACGCTGCGCCAGCACCGACAAACGCTGATATTCCGGGCGGAAATCATGGCCCCATTGCGATACGCAATGCGCCTCGTCGATGGCGAACAGAGCGATGTGGCAGTTGTCCAGCATTTCCAGAGTCGATTCCATGAGCAGTCGCTCCGGCGCCACATAGAGCAAATCCAGCGAACCGTCGCGCAGCCGCTGCCGCGTTTCCTGTGCGCTGAACTGATCCTGCGACGAATTCAGAAAAGCCGCGCTGATGCCGAGCTGCTGCAGCGCCTGCACCTGATCTTCCATCAACGCGATCAGCGGCGACGCCACCACCGCCACCCCGCGCCGCGCCAGCGCCGGAATCTGGTAACACAGGGACTTGCCGCCGCCGGTGGGCATCAGCACCAGCGCGTCGCCGCCATTGACCACCTGCTCGATAATCGCCGCCTGATGATGACGGAATTCGTCGTAGCCGAAAGTGTGACGAAGAATGTCGAGAGCGTCGGGCATAGGGAATGGAAAAAAGAATACAGCGCCGGATTGTAACCTGTTTCGGCGCATGCCTGAACAAAGCTGAAATGAACGGCAATACACGGGGGATTGAGTTAAACAAGCGGCAGTCGAATTCCGGACGCAGTGCCAATGAGGCTGCACCAGAATGATGCTCTTACCAGGTCTGCGGGCGTCATTAACACGCTATATTCAGATAGTTGGCTGCCAAAAAAATAAGTGTTAGTCTCCGTGCTCGCTATACTCCATCCAGGGGCAAACAGAATATGAAACGTTTCTTCCTCGCTTTATTGAGCCTCAAGTTGCTGGTGGGCGTGTCCGCAGCTGCAGCTCCCGCCGACGATGATGATCTGTTGTTGATGACGGTTCCGGTTATTGCCGCCGCTTCAAAACCGGCCACTGGCCCGCTGGGAGAAATCCAGAAGCTCGCGGGTGACTGGTATTTTGATGTCCATGCCGACCCAGTCCGTACGGATGAGTTTCGTTTTTATAAAAACACTATTGCAAAGGAAGATGCCGTTACCTACAGCATAGAAGGGGATCAGTTTCTTGATGACTTTCGTTTCATTTACGTTGATGAGGTGGGTGCTGGTTATGACAGCCAGCAGAAAGTTTATGCCGTTATCAGCTTGTGGGGACCGCCTAAGTATGATCTTGGTTCAGCCTATGTTTTCAAGTCTGCAGACAAAAACACACCGGGTTTCGATTGCCACTATTTCACTGACGGACAGGGGAACATCCAAAACTATTACATCGGCTTTGGGGGTTCTGTCGCCTGTGATCCACTTACGAAACGAAAAAGATTCGGCAAACTGAAGCGCTCAAACCCGGAGACAGACCCTGCAACTCTGCAAGCCGCGATGTGGGAAAGACACCAGATGAATCTGCGTGCAAACCGGTCAAACAATAGAAAAGCAGTACCCGTATCTTCGGAGAAATCGGCACTGCAGGCGTTGGTCGGATCGGTGTACAGGCATTTCATATCCCGAAAGGGAGGAAAGTGAATTTCACGCGCTGGAGTAGTAGATAAAAGTGAATTAACCACAAATTGGCTCTGATGCCCGATTAGCTGCCACGCGCACAATACCGCATTCCATGCGGGTTTCGTGTTCAGGTAAATCTGTGCTGGCGGCCAAGAAAGTGAATCGCCATTTTTGATGTAATCCCGGCAAAGGTGCCGGTATATTCTGGTTTGCTGCCCCCCCCTGTCGCCTGTATTTGCCGGGCGGATTGCGGTTGTTATTCTTGGCCCTGCCAAGTACCATCCTTTGCCTTGTAATGGTTGAGCAGAAAAGCATGTTTCACGGCAGTATGGTGGCGCTGGTAACGCCCATGCGTGCGGACGGTTCGCTGGATTTTCCGGCTCTGGAAAAACTGGTGGAATTTCATGTGGAGAGCGGTACCGACGCGATCATCTCCATGGGTACGACGGGCGAATCCGCCACGCTGAACGAGAAAGAGCATATCGAGGTGATCCGGCGCACGGTGAAAACCGCCGCCGGACGTGTGCCGGTGATTGCCGGCACCGGCGCCAATTCTACTGCCGAGGCCATCAGCCTGACGCGACAGGCCCGGGACGTGGATGCCGACGCCTGCCTGCTGGTGACGCCCTATTACAACAAGCCGACCCAGGAAGGTCTGTACCAGCATTTCCGGGCGGTAGCCGAGGCCGTCGACATTCCGCAAATCCTTTACAATGTGCCGGGTCGCACCGCGGTGGACATGAGCGCTGAAACGACGGCCAGACTGTCTGAACTCGATGGCGTCATTGGCATCAAAGACGCAACCGGCGACATGCAGCGGGCGGAACAACTGAAACAGCTTTGCAAAACCGGCTTCGAGCTGTATTCAGGCGACGATGCCACGACGCTGGATTTCATCGCCCGTGGCGGCCAGGGTTGTATATCGGTGACTGCCAATGTGGCGCCGGTAAAAATGCATGAGATGTGCAAACTGGCGCTGGAGGGTGACCACGCTGGCGCAGAGCGTATCAACCAGGACCTGAAGCTGCTGCATGAACGGCTGTTTCTGGAATCCAGTCCGATCCCGGTGAAATGGGCAGTGGCGCGTCTGGGTCTGATGCCCGATGGCATCCGTCTGCCGCTGACGCCGTTGTCGGCGCAGTACCATGACGCCGTACTCGAGGCCATGCAGCGCGCTGGCGTGTGACGAAAATACAGGAAACCTGAATGAACAAGCGATTGATAGACAGCCTGGTGATCCCGGCCCTGGCCAGCCTCTTGCTGGGCGGCTGTGGCGCCATCGAAAAAGCGCGCGAAGCATCGCGTGTGGACTACAAATCGGTGGAGAAGGGTCGGCCTCTGGAAGTGCCGCCAGACCTGACCCAGGCGCCATCGGAAAACGCCCTGGGCGTGCCGAAAGGAAGTGCAGCAAGCATGGCCGATTATGAGCGTACCGGCGGTGTCGACGTCGGCGCGCAGCGCACGGCCGCGGTCAACGCCGGCGTATTGCCGCAACCGGACAATGTGCGCCTGGAGCGCGCCGGCAACGAGCGCTGGCTGGTGGTGAAAGCCGAGCCGCAGGCGGTGTGGGCCAGGTTGAAACAGTTCTGGGCCAGTCGTGGCCTGAATCTGGTGAAGGAAAATGCGGCCACGGGCATCATGGAAACAGACTGGGCCGAGCACCGGCCGGATATCGAGCTGGGCGGCATACGTGGTTTTCTGAAGAAACACATCGGCGGCCATTATGTGGCAGGCGTGCGCGACAAGTTCCGGGTGCGTATCGAGCCGGGCCGCGAGCCAGGAACGACAGAGGTTTATCTGGCCCACAGCGGTATGGTCGAGCGATCTTCCAGCGACAACAGCGAAGTGCGCACCACCTACTGGGAAATGCGGCCATCCGATCCGGATCTGGAAGCCGAGATGCTGCGTCTGATCATGGTGGATCTGGGCGCGCCCGGGGACAAGGCCAAGCAGGTGGTGGCCGATGGCGCCAAATCAGCGCCGAAAGCGAAACTGGTGAGCGCCAATGGCGCGCAGAAGCTGTTGCTGGATGGCGATTTTGCCAACGCCTGGCGACAGGTCGGTATCGTTCTGGACCGGGTGGGCTTTGCGGTACAGGATCGTAACCGCGAACAGGGCGTTTATTATGTGCGCTATGACGATCCGGCCAAATCCGGCGGCAAGAAAGGTTTCTTCAAAAAAATGTTTGGCGGCAAAAAACAAACTGACAACAACGTGTATCAGGTGAAACTGGCGGATAGCGGCGACACCACGGCGGTGACTGTCCTGACCGAAACCGGTGATGCGGAAACATCCGGCACCGGAGAAAAAATACTCAGGTTGCTGCTGGAGCAGCTGCAGTAGGGGCATCGGCCGACGCTTGCGTACAGCCACCAGTCCGCCGTCTGCCGCGCCAAATCATAGACAGGAACAAGAGATGGAAAAGAAAGAGCTGCTGAACACCGGCAAGGCCAAGTCGGTTTACGCAACGGATGATGCGGAAAAACTGATCATGCATTTCCGAGATGATACGTCGGCGTTCGATGGCGAGAAAATCGAAAAGCTGGCGCACAAGGGCGCAGTGAACAACCAGTTCAACGCCTTCATCATGCAGAAATTGCAGGATGCCGGTATTGAAACGCACTTCGAAAAATTGCTGTCCGATGATGAATCGCTGGTGAAAAAGCTGGATATGCTGCCCATCGAGTGCGTGGTGCGCAATATTGCCGCTGGTTCCATCTGCAAGCGTCTGGGCGTCGAGGACGGCCTCGACCTGAGCCCGCCCACCTTCGAATTCTTTCTGAAAAACGACGCACTACATGACCCCATGATCAACGAATACCACATCAAATCGTTCGGCTGGGCCGAACCGGAAGAAGTGGAGCAGATGGTTGATCTGAGCTTTCGCATCAACGAGATACTCAAGGCGCTGTTTCTGGAAGGCGACATGCTGCTGGTGGATTTCAAGCTGGAGTTTGGCCGCTACGACGGGCGGCTGTTGCTGGGCGACGAATTCACGCCGGACGGTTGCCGTCTTTGGGACGTGAAAACACGCGAAAAACTGGACAAGGATCGTTTCCGCAAGGGTCTGGGCGGCGTGGTGGAAGCCTATGAAGAAGTTGCCAGACGCCTGGGTATGGATATTCATGTGTGAGGATGCCGCCCTGAACATCAACCCGCTGGGTCGGTTCGGGAGATGAAACCTCCAGCCTCCAGCCTCCAGTCTGAAGAAAAATGACCGATTCAGTCATCCTGCAAATTCCCGGCCGCGAAGCAGTCTCCCGTTTCCGCATCGAGAAACTGCTGCAAAACCTGCCGGTTGAGGGTTTGTTCGCCGAGTTCCGGCATTTTATTGATCTGGCCGAACCGCTCAGCCAGGAAGAAGGTCATCGACTGGAGAATTTGCTGCACTACGGGCCAGAACCGGAAACCGAACCGGATCGCGACGGTATCTTCCTGCTGGTGACGCCACGCCCCGGTACTATCTCGCCGTGGTCTTCCAAGGCTACCGATATCGCCGTGCATTGCGGCATGGACAAGATCAACCGCATCGAGCGCGGCGTAGCCTGGTTTGTCCGTGGCGCGAAGAACGAGACAGCGTTGGATGCGGTGAAGGCCGCCATACACGACCGCATGACCGAGATCGTGTGCGAACATGACGATGATGTGGATCTGCTGTTCCGCCATTCGCAGCCCAGGCCGCTGCGCACGGTGGATGTGCTCGGCCGCGGCCGCGCGGCGCTGGAACAGGCCAACCGCGACTGGGGGCTGGCGCTGGCGGGCGACGAGATGGACTATCTGGTGGAGCAGTTCAGCGCGCTCGGCCGCAACCCCACCGACGTCGAGCTGATGATGTTCGGCCAGGTCAATTCCGAGCATTGCCGCCACAAGATTTTCAACGCCGACTGGATTATCGACGGCCAGCAGCAGGACAAGTCGCTGTTCGCCATGATTCGCAACACCCATGAGCTGCGTCCGCAGGACACCATTGTCGCCTACAAGGATAATTCCTCGGTCATCAGAGGCTTTGATACGCCGCGCTTCATGCCGGCGCCGGACAATGCCAGCTATGGCTACAGCAGCGAGCCCATGCACATACTGATGAAGGTGGAAACGCACAATCATCCCACCGCCATTTCGCCGTTTCCCGGCGCGGCCACCGGCTCCGGCGGTGAAATACGCGATGAGGGCGCCACCGGACGCGGCAGCAAGCCCAAGGCCGGCATCACCGGCTTTTCCGTATCCAATTTGCGCCTGCCCGGCGCCGTGCAGCCGTGGGAAGTTGACCACGGCAAGCCCGGCCGCATTGCCAGCGCGCTGGATATCATGATCGAAGGCCCGATCGGCGGGGCGGCGTTCAACAACGAATTCGGCCGCCCCAATATCGGCGGCTATTTCCGCACATTCGAGCTGGATACGCCGGATGGCGAAACACGCGGCTATCACAAACCCATCATGCTGGCGGGCGGACTC
>JALXFQ010000144.1 GCA_027067235.1 Gammaproteobacteria bacterium | reverse complement strand
TTGATATCCGGATCACCTTGCGAGCAGGCCCAGAAATGTAACTGGTTGCCGGCGTGGCGAACAAGCGCCGGGCCATAGCGATACGAAGGCCCGGTATTTTTGCCCTCTCCGTGCCAGGGCAGACCGGGAGGCCACCAGTCGGGAGCCGGCTTGTAGGACGAGTCATGAATGCGCATACCCGGATAGGCGTTCACCACCAGCGGAGTCGAGGCCGATGCCGGACTAGTCGCGCCCAAGCCGCAACCGACGGCCATGACCAGAAACAGATAAAGTAAATTATTATGAATCTTTTCCAACATACTAAATTTTAGTCTTTTTAACTTGCCCAAGCGTAACACTGTACTGCTACAAAGCCAAAAGTATCCGGGCCGGCGATTTTGACTCAAACACACGTGCGCAAGCGTCAAACGTTTTTTATTTATTTCTAATATAGGAATACAATTCTATGCTGGTTGTTTTGACATAAATCATGGTATAGGACAGCAACTTCCCGCATAGTTTCCGCCATGAATCTTTGAGCAGGCGTAATTCATGTCCTTACCCGATGGCGGCAGGCGGTTGTTTTTACGGGGTCGGTTCACTTCGGCGCCTGTCCCGCCGTTACGCCCGCCCTGGGCCGTGGCGGAAAAGCTGTTCTCTGATCTCTGCAGCCGTTGCGACGAATGCATACAAGCCTGCGCCGAAAACATTCTGGCACGCGGTGACGGTGGCTATCCTGAAGTCCGGTTCAGCCAGGGAGAGTGTACTTTCTGCGGCGAGTGCGTAAAAAGCTGCAGTAAAGACGCCCTGCGCTTCCCGGTAACAGATACCGGGGCCTGGCTAGCCGGGGATGGCAAAGACGCCTGGCGTCTTGAGGTACGCTTTGCATCGAACTGCCTGTCACTGAATGCCATTGTGTGCCGCGCCTGCGGCGATGTCTGTGAAACCGGTGCTATCCGGTTCCAGCTCAAGCCAGGCGGCGTCGCCGAACCACGCCTGTCTGCGGAAGATTGCAGCGGTTGCGGCGCCTGCGTCCGCCCCTGTCCGGTTCAGGCCGTTTCCCTGATCCCGTCCCATCCACTGCCCGAAGGCAAACCGACAGAGAGTTCACGCTTATGAGTATATGCAGCATGGTTTTGTACACTCGCCCCGAAAACGTGGAATCGGTGCGGCATGGCATTGAAAACATTGAAGGCGTGGAAGTACACGCTGCCACTGACGAGGGAAAACTGGTGATTACCCTCGACCATCCCGACCGCAGCTATCTGAGTGAAACCATGATGAACATGCACAATGTTCCAGGCGTTATCAACGCTGCGCTGATCTATGAATATTTTGAAGAATCTGAGCCTACCCAGAAGGAGATGTCGTAATGAAGTTGTCACGTCGTGATTTTATCAAAAGCCAGGCAGCGGCAGCAGCCGCTACGGCAGCGGGAGTCACTCTCCCGACCATCGCCAAAACCGAACATAAACCAGACCCGGATATACGCTGGGACAAAACAGCGTGCCGCTTCTGCGGCACCGGCTGTTCCGTGCTGGTAGGCGTCAAGAACGGCAGGGTCGTCGCCACCCAGGGCGACCCGGATGCGCCGGTCAACAAGGGGCTTAACTGTATCAAGGGTTATTTCCTGACCAAGATCATGTATGGCAAGGATCGTCTGACCAAGCCGTTGCTGCGCAAGAAAAACGGCGTTTATGACAAGAATGGTGATTTCGAGGAGGTTTCCTGGGATGAGGCATTCAAGACCATGGCGGACAAATGGGTTGCGGCGCGCAAGGCCAAGGGCCCGAAAGGCGTCGGCATGTTCGGCTCGGGTCAGTGGACCATCTGGGAGGGTTACGCAGCTTCCAAGTTGATGAAGGCCGGTTTCCGCTCCAACAGTCTGGAACCCAACGCCCGTCACTGCATGGCCTCCGCGGTGGGTGCCTTCATGCGCGCTTTCGGTATCGATGAACCCATGGGCTGCTATGACGATATGGAGCTGGGTGAAGTGTTCGTGCTGTGGGGTTCCAACATGGCGGAGATGCATCCGATCCTGTGGTCGCGCATCACCGATACCCGTCTGACCAAACCCGGCTCGGAAGTGCATGTATTGTCAACCTTCACCCATCGCAGTTGCGAACTGGCGGACAACAAGCTGATTTTCAAGCCGCAAACAGACCTGGCGATCAGTAACTACATCGCCAATTACATCATCCAGAACAAGGCGTATAACAAGGAATTCATCGACGCCCACGTCAACTTTACCAAGACACCGACAGATATTGGTTATGGTCTGCGCGCCGACGACCCGCGTGAAAAAGCGGCCAAGAACCGCGCCAAGGGCAAGCTGAGCAAGATCAGCTTTGACGAATACGCCAAATCCGTTTCCAAATATACGCTGGAATATACTTCCAAGCTTTCCGGCGTACCGAAAGAAAACCTGCTGAAGCTGGCCAAGGTCTATGCCGACCCCAACAAGAAAGTGGCTTCCTACTGGACCATGGGTTTCAACCAGCATACCCGCGGCGTATGGGTAAACGGCAACGTCTACAACATCCATTTGCTGATGGGCAAGATAGCAGAACCCGGCAACAGCCCGTTCTCGCTCACCGGCCAGCCTTCCGCCTGCGGCACCGCGCGTGAAGTCGGCACCTTTACCCATCGTCTGCCCGCGGACTATGTGACCAAAAAGGACGAGCATTGCAAATTCGCCGAGAAAATCTGGAAATTGCCCGCCGGCACCATTCCCCGCGCCAATGGCAAGACCGATGGCAAGGAGCAGAGCGACATCAGCGGCAAGCCCATGGGCAAAACCCTGATCCACGCGGTCGCCATGCACCGCGCGCTGCATGATGGCAAGATGAACTGCTTCTGGGTGCAGTGTAACAACAACCTGCAGGCGGCGGCCAACTTCAATGGCGAATCCTGGCCCGGCTGGCGCAACCCGGACAACTTTATTGCTGTCACCGACCCCTACCCCACCGTTTCCGCCATGGGCGCCGATCTGGTTCTGCCCACAGCCATGTGGGCGGAAAAAGAAGGCGCTTACGGCAACTCCGAGCGGCGCACGCAGTTCTGGCGTCAGCAGGTCAAGGCGCCCGGCGAAGCCAAATCCGACCTGTGGCAGATCATGGAGTTTTCCAAATACGTCAAGGTGGCGGATGTCTGGCCAGCCGACCTGATCGCAAAAATGCCGGAATACCAGGACAAGACCCTGTTCGATGTCCTGTACAAAAACGGCCAGGTGGACAAGTTCCCGAAAATCCAGGTCACGGATGATCGCGGCAACAAGTACGACAACGACGAATCCGAACACTTCGGTTTCTATGTCCAGAAGGGTCTGTTTGAGGAATACCGCCGCTTTCAGCTGGAAGGCAAGAAAAAAGGCCATGAAATGGCGCCCTATGATGACTACCACAGGGCACGCGGTATTCGCTGGCCGGTTATCAACGGCAAGGAAACCCTGTGGCGTTACCGCGAGGGCTATGACCCACACGTCAGGGAACTCAACCCGAACGTAAAGAAAGGCGATGTCTATTTCTATGGTAAAAAAGACGGCAAGGCGAATATCATCTTTGCGCCGTACGAGCCCGCCGCCGAGCCACCGGATGACGAATTTGATCTGTGGCTGTCTACCGGGCGCGTACTGGAACACTGGCACTCCGGCTCCATGACGCGCCGCGTGCCCGAGCTCTATCGCGCCGTGCCTCATGCCCTGGTTTACATGAACCCCAAGGACGCCAGAAAACGCCGGCTGCGCGATGGCTCCAAGGTCAGGGTAATCAGCCGTCGCGGCGAAATCATCAGCCGCGTCACCACGCGTGGTCGCAACAAGCCGCCGCAGGGCCTGATCTTCGTGCCCTGGTTCGATGCTGGCCGCCTGATCAACAAGGTAACGCTGGATCAGACTGACCCGCTTTCGAAAGAAACGGACTACAAGAAATGCGCCGTCAAGGTGGTCAAGGCCTGACGAACCCGATCCCCGGCCAGCCTTGATGGGGGTGGCCGGGCAAGCGGTTTCATTCACCGGAAAGAGTCAATCATGAGCAATACCCGACAATCCCGAAAAACACCGCCACGATCCACCAAATCTGCGCAGTCGCGCCGCCGGTTCCTGACCGACATGGCGCGCACTGCCTGCGGCGTTGGTCTGTTTGGCGTGGGTATTGCTGTTTATTCGAAAAGCGCCAGCGCATTGCCCGCCAGCGCTATTCGACCTCCTGGCGCTTTACCGGAAGAAGATTTTCTGGCCGCCTGCACCCGTTGCGGCATCTGCGTCAGGGAATGCCCCTATGACATTCTCAGGCTGGGGCGGCTGAGTGATGACGTGCCCACGGGCACCCCCTATTTCACCGCGCGCACGGACCCCTGTCAGATGTGCGAGGACATACCCTGCATCCCGCATTGCCCTACCGGCGCGCTGGATCACAAACTGACCGACATAAACAACGCCCGCATGGGTCTGGCCGTGGTGGTGGATCAGGAGAACTGTATCGCTTTCCGCGGCCTGCGCTGCGAGGTCTGTTTCAATATCTGCCCCATACGCGGCAAGGATGGCGCTATTTCCCTGGAATACCGCCATAACGCACGTTCCGGCATGCACGCAATGTTTATTCCCGTCGTGCATTCCGACGCCTGCACCGGCTGCGGCCTGTGCGAAAAGGCCTGCATCCTGGAGGAGGCGGCGATAAAAGTCTTCCCCACCCATCTGGCCAAGGGCGAACTGGGGCACCATTACCGCCTCGGCTGGGAACAGAAGAACCAGGCGGGGAAAAGCCTCGTCACGCCTGATGTCGAGCATCATTACAACATGCCCGAAGGTGTGCATTACGATTATCAGAACGCCGAAATAACTGTCGATCCGGAAAAAGCGCCGGCAACCGACAAGGCGCTTGACACTCTGAACAAGGGCATCAGGGAGGCCGAGTAATGGCGGCTGACCTCAACAACCCGGGAGCGGACGCCATCGCAGCCAAGGGCTGGTTCAAGGCGCACAAATGGCTGCTGCTACGCCGCATGAGCCAGATTGGCATACTCCTGCTGTTTCTGCTCGGCCCGCTGGCAGGCGTCTGGATTATCAAGGGAAACCTGTCTTCCAGCCTGTTGCTGGAAACCGTGCCGCTCACCGATCCGCTGCTGTTTCTGCAAATTCTGGCGGCGGGGTTTACCGGCCTGACCATCGACGCGGTGATCGGCGCGGCCATCGTGCTGGCATTTTACTGGCTGGTCGGAGGGCGCGTTTATTGCTCCTGGGTCTGCCCGGTGAACATGGTCACGGACGCCGCCGACTGGCTGCGCAGAAAATTCGATATCAAGGGCGGCGCGCGGTTCCATCGACATACGCGGCTGTGGATGCTGGCGCTGGTACTGATCCTATCCGCCGTTACCGGCTCTCTCGCCTATGAACTGATCAACCCGGTGTCGTTATTCCACCGCGGCCTGTTTTTCGGCATGACGCTGGGCTGGGTCGTAATACTGGGCATTTTCCTGTTCGACCTGCTGGTCAGCAAACGCGGATGGTGCAGCCATCTTTGTCCCATGGGCGCATTTTACGGGCTGATCGGCAAATTCAGCCTGATTCGCGTAAGAGCAGATGCCCGCGACCAGTGCAATGACTGTGCGGAGTGCTTCGTGGTCTGTCCGGAAGCGCGAATCCTGCCACCCGTTTTGAAAGGTGAACAAACCGGCGTCCCTGCCGTTGTGCTTTCCGGCGATTGCACAAATTGCGGGCGCTGCATCGATATCTGCGCCAAAGACGTGTTCCATTTCGGCACGCGCTTTGGCGATTCATCCAATCCCGCTGCCGCAAAGATCGGTGACAAGCCATCGGCGGTGAATCAGTAACATGGTCTGATGGAGGCTACTATGAAACAAGCAGTATTGGCGACAATGGTTGGAGCAGTCATTCTGACTCAGGCTCCTGCCGCTTTCAGCGCGGGCATTTCTTCCCTGCGGGGCGACAATGCATTGAATGCAGAAGCCAAAGCCTTTGAGAAAGCAAGGCAGAAAAAAGTCGAGGGCGGGTTTGAGCGCAACTGGGATTTGCAGCCGCCCAGTATTCCCCATGATATTTCCAAGGACCGCATCTCTCTTCAGGAAAACACCTGCCTGAAATGCCACAGCAAGGCAAATTACGAAAAGGAAAAAGCACCCGAGGTGGGAGACAGCCACTTTCTCGATCGCAACGGCAAAAAACTGGAAAAAATCTCCTCACGCCGGTGGTTTTGCGTTCAGTGTCACACACCGCAGGCTGACCTGAAGCCTCTGGTTGAAAACACTTTCTCGGGCAAATAGCGCCAGTTACAAGCACCACAGACTACCCGCCCCCGTGCGCCTTTTCAGGTGTGGCGGAGGTGTTTCGGTAAAACTGACTGAATCAATAAACCAGGGTAAAAAAAATGACACATAAAAACATGAAACGGGCTGGCGGTTTCGCGCTGGGCGTCTTGCTGGTCGGCTTCGTCCTCGGCATCATTTTCTGGGGCGGCTTCAACTGGACTCTGGCACTGACCAATACAGAAAAATTCTGTATTTCCTGCCATGAGATGGAAGATACCGTGTATCAGGAACTGCAGGAAACCGTGCACTGGAGCAACCGCACCGGTGTGCGCGCCACCTGCCCTGACTGCCATGTGCCGCACGACTGGACGCACAAGATCATCCGCAAGATCAAGGCCAGCAACGAGCTCTATCACAAACTGGTGGGCACCATCGATACCAGGGAAAAGTTCGAGAAGCATCGTCTCGAACTGGAACTGAGCGAATGGAAACGCATGAAGTCAACCGACTCACGCGA
>JALXFQ010000143.1 GCA_027067235.1 Gammaproteobacteria bacterium | reverse complement strand
CCGATACGCTGTTCTGGCTGCTGCTCGTGGTGGCCGTAATCCTTGCCGTCTATGCCTCGCGCAAGCCGCATCTGCGCGTTCCCTGGCATCAGGTGGCGCGCAGCAAAACCGGTGCGGTATCCGCCATCGTGCTGCTGGCTTTTGTGCTGGTCGCCATGCTGGACTCGGTGCATTTCCGGCCGGATATAGCCAATGGCCAGGGCGGGCAGGTGGCGGGCAATCAGGTGCTCAGCGTGCTGGACTATCTGACTGCCGACATGCGTAAGCATGTGGAACGCACCTATTCGGCGCCTTTCGCCACCCATTCATTTGAAAAGGAAACCGTGGATGTGGGCGGCGTCAGCAAGCGCGTTTATCCGTTGTTGAAGTGGGGCGGCCGTCATCTCGCGCAGGAGCAGGACAAATGGCGCGACATACTGCAAAAGTCCGCCCGCGCCGGCATCACCGGCGTGGCGATCTGGACGCTGCTGTCCCTGGCGCTGGTTCTGGTCATCAGTGTTCATCGCAGACGATCGCCGTTGAAAGTGGTTGGCGCCATCATCAGGGGCCGCACCGAGCTGCCCTGGCGCACGGTTCTGCTGACTTTGCTGGTGGTCATATGCAGCATAGTCGTGCTGTATGAACTGAGCAGGTTTTATCACGTATTCGGCACCGACAAAGTGGGCAAGGACGTGCTGTTGCAATCGGTGAAAAGCATCCGCACCGGCCTGCTCATCGGCACACTCACCACGCTGGTGATGCTGCCCTTCGCCATTGCTCTCGGCATCATGGCCGGTTATTTCGGCAAATGGGTGGATGATCTGATCCAGTATCTGTACACCACGCTCAGTTCCATTCCCGGCGTGCTGCTGATTGCCGCCGCCATTCTTTCGCTGCAGGTCTACATGGCCAATCACCCCGGCCTGTTCGAGACCGCGACCGACCGCAATGATCTGCGTCTGCTGTTCCTGACTCTGATACTGGGCATCACCAGCTGGACCGGCCTGTGCCGCCTATTGCGCGGCGAGACCCTGAAGCTGCGCGAGCTGGACTATGTGCAGGCGGCGCAGGGATTTGGCGTCAGCCATGCGCGTATCATCACCCGCCATATTCTGCCCAATGTCATGCACGTGGTGCTGATTACCGTAGTGCTGGATTTTTCCGGTCTGGTGCTGGCCGAGGCGGTGCTGTCCTACATCGGCATCGGCGTCGACCCGTCCATGGATTCCTGGGGTAACATGATTAACCGCGCGCGCCTGGAAATGGCGCGCGAGCCGGTAGTGTGGTGGTCGCTGCTGGCGGCGTTCAGCTTCATGTTCACCCTGGTGCTGGCGGCCAATCTGTTTGCTGATGTGGTGCGCGACGCGTTTGACCCCAGGTTGCGGGAGCAGAAAGGATGAGCGAAAACAATCATCCCCTGTTACAGGTGCGTGGCCTGAAAACCTGGTTCGGTCAGGGCGAGCATCCGTACCGCGCCGTGGATGGCGTCGATTTCGATCTGCAAGCCTGCGAGACGCTGGCCCTGGTGGGAGAGTCGGGCTGCGGCAAGTCCGTGACCGCTCTGTCCATCATGCAGCTGGTGCCGTCGCCGGCCGGCCGTATCGTCGAGGGTTCGATCAAACTTCGGGGCAAGGAGTTGCTGGGCCTGTCCGAAGTGGAGATGCGCAAGGTGCGCGGTGCCCGTATCGCCATGATCTTTCAGGAACCCATGACCAGCCTGAATCCGGTCATGACCATTGGCGAGCAGATTGGCGAAACCCTGAAACTGCATCAGGGCCTGAAGAAGAAAGTCATTCGCGACAGAGTGATCCGGTTGCTGGATGATGTTGGTCTGCCGGAGCCGCAACGACGCGTCGGCGAATATCCGCATCAGCTTTCCGGCGGCATGAAACAGCGCGTGGTTATCGCCATTGCCCTGGCCGCCAGGCCGGAAATCCTGATCGCCGACGAACCTACCACGGCGCTGGATGTGACCACCCAGTTGCAGGTGCTGGATCTGCTCAAAAAGCTGCAAAAGGAGACCGGCATGGCGATCATGCTGATTACCCATGACCTGGGCGTGGTTTCGCAAATGGCGGACCGGGTGGCGGTCATGTATGCCGGTCAGCTGGTGGAACAGGGCGATGCCCGCGCCTTTTTCCGTTCGCCGCGCCACCCCTACAGCGCCAAGCTGTTCCAGTCTCTGCCTTCGCTGGAAAAACGCGGCCAGCGACTGGATACCATCAAGGGTTCGGTGCCGCCGCTGAATACGCTGTTCGGCGGTTGCCGTTTTGCCGAGCGTTGCCCGGCCGCCTGGGAACTGTGTCGGGAAAAACCGCCGCAGATGCTCGTACTGAACGATGCCCAGTCCGTGCG
>JALXFQ010000142.1 GCA_027067235.1 Gammaproteobacteria bacterium | reverse complement strand
CATAGTGGTAGATATCCGGCGCCGGCTTTTTCGCCGCCACGATGTCGCCGGCGGCTATCACTTCGAACCAGCCGATGGACGCTTCGCCCAGCGTACTGGCCAGCAGGCTGGTGACATTGCCGGGGTTAGTGGTGGTGGCCACGGCCAGCCGCACGCCCTGCTCCCGGGCCGAATCGAGCAGGCGTTTTACGCCGGGCCGCAGGTTCAGTTCCCCGTTGTGGATCATGTCCTGGAATTTTTTGCTCTTGGCCTGGTAAATGCGCTGGATAAGCTGGTCGTCCACGGGCTTGTTCTGGCGCTCGAGATAATAGCGCATGCGTTCCTTGCCGCCGGTTACCGCAAGCAGTTCGCCGTATTCCGCCACTGACCAGTGCCAGTCCAGGGCAAAATCCCGGAAAGTGTTGTTGTAGGCCACCCGGTGACCATCGCGCTCGGTGTCCGCCAGGGTGCCGTCCACATCAAAAATCAGGGCGTTGGGCAGGTCACTCATATCCAAATACTCCGCGTCTCAGGTTGTGGTTATTTGCGCTTTCTGGTAAAAGAGCGCGCTTCATCGCGAATGCGGGATGAAATGATTCAATTTTTAGTTATCCAGTTTTTACTGTCGAGTTGGTCAGGAGAATAGCCATGTCAGCAAACGAAACGATGCTGAGCCACGGGATTAAACCGTATAAGGCCAGGAAAGGCGAAGAATATATGAACGAGGCGCAGAAAGAGCATTTTCGCACCATCTTGCTCGCCTGGCGTGACGAACTGGCCGACGAAATATCCCGCACGGTGCATTCCATGCAGGACGAAACCGAGAATCACCCGGACCCCAATGACCGCGCCACCCAGGAATCGGAAATGTCGCTGGAACTGAGAAGCCGCGACCGCGAGCGCAAGTTGATCAAGAAAATCAACGAGGCGCTGGAGCTGATCGATCAGGATGAGTATGGTTATTGCGAATCCTGCGGTGTCGAAATCGGCGTACAACGGCTGGAAGCGCGCCCGACCGCAACCTTGTGCATCGATTGCAAAACCTTGCAGGAGATACGCGAAAAACAGGGACGGTGAAGCGCTGATTGCCCAAAAAAGAAAGCGGCCATGGCCGCTTTTTTTATGCCCGGACAAGCCGGCGGGATCAGGATGACTCGTAGGGCTTGATGATTTTCTCCCACTCCAGCACCGCCTTGACCTTTTTCTTCTTCCCCGACCACGGCAATACACCGGAAATATCCTTTCTGATGGCCTTGGCATGCCATTTGAAGGCTTTTTTCACGCTCTGCTCCACGCCGATGCCATTATCATACATCCAGCCCAGGGCGATAAACGCCTTGCGGTAATTCTGTTTGGCCGCTTCCCGTATCCAGTCCTTGCCTTCGTCCAGATCAATGGGGTTGCCCTTGCCCAGCAAATAACTCAGGCCCAGGTGGTACTGCGCCTCGGCAACGCCCTGCTCGGCTGCCTTGCGGAACCAGTAAACCGCCTTGTCCACGTCTTTTTCCACACCGTTGCCGGTGGCGTAGAGCACGCCCAGGCTGCTTTGCGCTTCGGGATACCCCTTGCTGGCGGAAACCTTGTACCAGTGCGCTGCCTTGGCGATATTCCTGCGGATGCTGACGCCATAGAAATAGCGTTCCGCGGTCAGATAGTCATCGCCGCCGGAGCTGTCCATTTCAACGCTGGCCGGCGTCGCTGCCGGCGTCGCCTCTGGCGCATCGGAAACAGCGTCAGCGGCCTGCTTTGCCAGCTGTTCGGGCTGTTTGGGCTGTTTGGGGTTGAGACGGCTTTTCATGCGTAGCAAGCCGTCATGTCCGGGCATGATTTTCAGGCCGCGCTCGACATAAGTGCTGGCCAGGTCGCCATCATCGGGCTCGACATGTATGGCCAGCTGCAGATAACGTTCCGCGATACGCTCAGGCACCGCCCTGACCTCGGGGTTGTCGGGATATTTTTTTGCCAGCAGCGTATAGGTTCGCCAGGCATTGTCGTTGTCCGGCGCAGTCAGATGATTGCGCCGGATCTGTTGCTGCAAGGTCCGCTGCAGAGCATTGAATTCCTGTTGCGCGGCCGCTTCCACGGGTTTTGCGGCCACTGCCGCGCCAGTCCTGGCCGGTTCGGTTTTGTCGCCCTGCCAGAGACTGGCGCCGGGCAAATCGGAAAACGAACTGGCGAGCAGGCGATCGCCGTCCGCAGCGCCGCGCAGAAATCCGCCGGGATAGATCCAGCCGGTTTTCGAATCGTCAGCAACCCTGGCCTGTTTTTCTTCTGGCGCTGGCGTGTTTTGGCCCATGAATGACAGCAACAGGGCGCCGCCCGCTGCCGAACCGAGAAAGGCTGCGCTGGCGAAAGCGGCCGGTTTTTTCCAGCGGGATAGTGCCGGAGCAGAAGCTGGCACGGCAAGCAGGCGAGCACATCGGGCGGCACCGCGGCGCCAGGCGCGACGGCTGTCGAGCGCGGGCCTGTCCTGGTCGACGTGACTGCGGGTCTGCAGTTCCTGTACCAGTTCTTCGGCGTTGTTGAAACGATCGTCGGGGTTTTTCGCCAGCATCCGATCCAGCACAGGTTGCCACACACTGTTTTTTGCCGGGAGCACCGGCAGTGCATCGTGAACATGGGAATACAGCACCGCCAGACTGTCGCTGGACTGGTACGGCGGCGCGCCGGTCAGCAACTCGTGAAACACGCATCCCAGTGAATAAATATCGGAACGGCCATCGATATTCGCGCCCCGCGCCTGCTCCGGACTGATATAGTACGGTGTGCCCATGGTGATGCCGGTGCAGGTGCTGCGGGTTGTTTCGCGCAACAGTTTGGCGACGCCAAAATCAGTCAGCACCGGATGTCCGCCATCGCCAAACATGATGTTTTCCGGCTTGATATCGCGATGCACCAGTCCCTGGCGGTGGGCATACGCCAGCGCCCCGGCTATTTTCATCACGATATCCACCGCCCGTTCCGGATCCAGACCGGCCTCCATGCGATAACGCAGATTACCGCCTTCCAGGTACTCCATGGCGATATAATGGTGCAGATCGGTAACGCCGATATCGTGTACGGAAACGATATGGGGGTGGTGCAGCTTGCCGATGATACGGCCTTCGCTGAGAAAACGTTCGGTAAACTGGCTATCTGCAGTAAAAACCGGATTCAGTATTTTCAGCGCCACTTCGCGCTGCAGGGATTCCTGAACAGCGAGATAGACCGAAGACATTCCGCCTTCGCCTATTTTTTTGCTGACCTGGTAGCCCGGAATGTCCATTAGACAGAGAATACGAAAACGCTTGGCATCATGTTAAAAGTAAGCGTTATCGCCGGACATATCAAGTCACCCGGGCAAACAAAAACGGCCCCCGAGCCAGGGGCCTTTTCAAGTGTTTTCTGAGATTAATCAGGCAACTTCCTCATTTGCAATAGCCTTCATGCTCAGGCGAATACGACCCTGCTTGTCAATCTCCAGCACCTTGACCTTGATCTTTTCGCCTTCCGAGAGTTTATCGGTAACTTTCTCGACGCGCTCGTTGGATATCTGGGAAATGTGAACCAGGCCATCACGTCCCGGCAGGATGGTAACGAAGGCGCCAAAATCCATGATCTTGGATACGGTGCCTTCATAAATGGCGCCGACTTCCACGTCAGCCGTGATCTGCTCCACGCGTTCGCGGGCGGCATTGGCGGCAGCGCTGTCGGCAGACGCCACGCGCACGGTGCCATCGTCTTCCAGATCAATGGTGGCGCCGGTTTCTTCACAGATGGCGCGGATGGTGGCGCCGCCCTTGCCGATAACGTCACGGATCTTCTCCGGATTGATCTTGAATGAAATGATGCGCGGCGCATGCTCCGACATATCCTCACGCGGCTCGGAAATCACCTTGTTCATTTCGCCGAGAATGAAGTTGCGTCCTTCTTTGGCCTGCGCCAGGGCCGCTTCCATGATCTCGCGCGTGATGCCTTCGATCTTGATGTCCATCTGCAGGGCGGTGACGCCGTCTTCGGTGCCGGCCACCTTGAAATCCATGTCGCCAAGATGATCTTCGTCACCGAGTATATCGGTAAGCACGGCAAACTTGTCGCCTTCCTTGATCAGGCCCATGGCTACGCCGGCCACCGGCGCCTTCACGGCTACGCCGGCATCCATCAGGGACAGACTGGTGCCGCAAACCGTGGCCATGGAGCTGGAACCATTACTTTCGGTAATTTCCGACACCACGCGGATAACGTAGGGAAACTCGTCCATATCCGGCAAAACGGCGGCGATGGAGCGGCGCGCCAGGCGGCCGTGGCCGATTTCGCGGCGCTTGGGCGAACCCACCCGTCCGGTTTCGCCCACTGAAAATGGTGGAAAATTGTAATGCAGCATGAAATTGTCACGTTTTTCACCTTCCAGCGCGTCGATAATCTGGGCGTCGCGCTGGGTTCCGAGCGTAGTGGCCACGATCGCCTGGGTTTCTCCGCGGGTAAACAGGGCGGAGCCGTGGGTGCGGGCCAGCGCGCCGGTGCGGATGGTAATGGGGCGCACGGTGCGGGTGTCGCGGCCGTCAATGCGCGGTTCACCACTGATGATGCGACCGCGCACCACTTCTTTTTCCAGTTTCTTGATGATGCCCTGGATTTCGATAATTTTTTCCGCTTCGGCTTCGCCGTCGGTGACTTCGCTCATGATTCTGGAACGAATTTCGGCCATGCGGTTCTGACGCTCCATTTTTTCGCCAATGGAGTAGGCTTCGGCGATGTCATCGCCCGCAGCCTTGCGCACGGCTTCAATCAGACCCGTGTCTTTTTCCGGTGCTTCCCAGTGAAACTCCCTGACCCCGGCTTCCTGCGCCAGATCGCGGATGGCCTGAATTGCTGTCTGGGATTGCTCGTGGCCGAACATGACCGCGCCCAGCATGACCTCTTCCGGTAACAGATTGGCCTCGGATTCCACCATCAGCACAGCGTCTTCGGTGCCGGCGACCACCAGGTCAAGATCCGAGTCCCTGAGCGCGGCATAGCCGGGATTGAGCACATAGTCACCGTCGATATAGCCCACTCGGGCGGCGCCGATGGGCCCGCTGAAAGGCGCACCGGACAGAACCAGGGCCGCAGATGCGCCCAGCAGGGTGATGATGTCCGGATCGGTATCCTTGTCCGCCGACAGGACAGTGGAAATGATCTGGGTCTCGTTGGTAAAGCCATCGGGAAACAGTGGACGAATCGGGCGGTCGGTCAGCCGGGCGGTCAGTATTTCCTTTTCGGAAGGCCGGCCCTCGCGACGGAAGAAGCCGCCCGGAATGCGCCCGGCAGCGTAGGTTTTTTCCTGATAGTCCACCGTCAGCGGGAAAAAGTCTCCGCCGCGGCTTTCCCTGGCGACCACGGCGGTGACCAGTGCCTGTGTATCGCCCATGCTGATCAGAACCGCGCCGTCGGCCTGTCGCGCTATCTCACCCGTTTCCAGTGTTACTGTATGCTCGCCATACTGGAATGACTTGCTGATTGCTTTCAAAATTCTTTCTCCGCCAGCCTTTGTGCCAGCTGTTTTGGATATGTTACTTGCGCAGACCAAGACGGGAAATCAGTTCCCGGTAGCGCTCAATGTTTTTGCTTTTCAGGTAGTCCAGCAATTTGCGGCGCTGGTTGACCATTTTCAGCAGACCCTGGCGGGAATGGAAATCATGGATGTGTTCCTTGAAATGAGGCGTCAGATCCTTGATGCGTGCGGTCAGCAATGCGATCTGCACTTCCGGAGAGCCGGTATCGCCTTCCGCCAGCTGGTACTCCTTGACCACCTGAAGTTTGTTCTCTGCGCTTAAAGCCATTTTGTCCTCAATCGTTGTGCTTCATATAAAAAAATAGGCGCGTATTCTACCCGCGCCATGGCCTCTGAACAACTGTTTAGTTCATGCTGCCAGCAAGCGCTTCGGCGCCACCCGGCCATCATCCAGGACGCGGCCTATGCCGAGAAAGCGCCGGTCCCTGTCATATAGCCTCACCAGGCCCTGTGCGGGCGCATTCGCCACCGATACCGGCTGCCCCTGTCTCAGGTAATAGGCCGCGTCCACGTTCAGTACCACCGGCGGCAGAAAATCGACGCCCCGGTCCACTGGCACCAGCTGTTGCAGTCGCTCGCCCGGGCTCAGGTTCTGGAGCTGCTCCAGCGTTACCGCGTGGTCGATATCGAAGCCGGCGACAGCCGTCCGGCGCAGTGATTCCATATGCGCCCCGCAACCGAGCATTTTTCCCAGGTCGTGGGCCAGGGAGCGTACATAAAAGCCGCTGGAAACCGTCAGCTCCAGCTGCAACAGATTATCCGCCAGCGCGACCACCCCGGCGGCGTATACCGTCACCGGTCGCGCCGGTCGCTCCACCTCAATACCCTGTCTTGCCAGTTTGTACAAGGGCTGACCCTGGTACTTTAGAGCGCTGTACATGGGCGGCGTTTGCAGTATGTCGCCGTGAAATTTTTTCAGGCCCTGCTGCAGCTGCGCAACGGTTACGCGACATGCCTTGCGCTCGATGATTTCGCCTTCGCTGTCGCAGGTGGTGGTGCTGATCCCGAAACGTATGCCGGCGAGGTAGCGCTTTGGTGATTCCAGCAAATACCGGGAAACCTTGGTCGCCTCGCCAAAACACAGGGGCAGCAGTCCGGTGGCGACAGGGTCCAGAGCGCCGGTATGACCGGCCTTTCTGGCCCTGAACAGCCGCCGGGCAGTCTGCAATGCCCGGTTGGAAGTCAGACCACGGGGTTTGTCCAGCAGCAGAATGCCATGAATGTCTTCGCCCTTGCGTCTGGCCATCAGTTTTTGTCAGAACCCG
>JALXFQ010000141.1 GCA_027067235.1 Gammaproteobacteria bacterium | reverse complement strand
CGGCATGCGCCGCCGGCAGCAGGGCAAAACCCAGTAAAACAAACATGCCCGCCAGCACCGCCTTGCGCGCGGTTTTGCACCAGTTCATAACAGCCTCTTTTTCAGCAGCAATACAACCAACCAAGTTTTTCAGGAAAACGCCTTTTTTCGACATTACCGGCATCAGCGCCGCGCGCCGGCAGAGTGTTGCGGCACGCTGCGCGGGGCCAACCGGCTCAGGCCCGGGCAGCTTTCGACGCGCCGGGACTGGAAATTTCCCAGGCGTAGGCGCAATCCAGATCGGCCAGTACTTCGATAATGCCGGTACGACCGCGTTCGGCAATGACCTGGGCCGGCGTGCAACCGTCAAAGCGCCGATGCGGACGGGTCATCCAGTGGAAACCGGCTTCCGGATTGTGCGGATAACTGGTACGCAGGGCATCTGCGATATGGGCCAGATATTTCACCCGCGCCATGACTTCCGGGTCATCTGGCAGCGGCGTGTCATTACTGTATTTGTTTAACGCGCGCGCGCGCGTGCCTGCCGGCAGGCCCAGCACCTCTACCTGGCGATCCTGCGGAATGCCCCAGCGTCTCAGCAGGGACATGATCATGTTCGAGATCATGACACGTTGCTCGTGTGTGTAGTCTTGCGCCATAGTTTCCCCGTTACGGTTACGTTTTTCGGTCGATTATACCAGTTCCTGTCACAGATGTGCGCGCCAGCGCGATATTTCAACCGACGCGCGTTTGCCCTACACTCGCGGTCCTATGCGCAGCAACAGTCACCGATGGGAGGAAAAATACCGCAAGGCCCGCGCCGGGGCGTTTGCCGATGCGGATACGACCCTGCGCAGGCTCGGGCGCTGGTTTGCGGGCCCGGGGCGGGCGCTGGATCTGGCCTGCGGAGGCGGAGCCAATCTGCAATGGCTGTACCGGCAGGGTTACCAGGTGACGGGCATGGATGCATCGCTGCAGGCGCTGAAGCTGGCCTGCGCGCAACCGGACGGCAGACGATTCAGGCTGATCGCAGCCGATCTGGCAACCACCAAGCTGCCCCGCGGACACTACGCGGCAGTGACCGTGGTGCATTATCTCGAGCGGGCCTTGTTTCCCGCCATTGTCCGGGCCCTGCAACCCGGCGGCCGCCTGTTTTACAAGACCTTCAATAAAAATATGCTGCGGCAGCAGCCGGGTTTCAATCCGGACTATGTGCTGGAAATTGGCGAACTGCAGCAGTCATTTGCCGAACTGAAACCCTGTGTGGTCGCCGAACCGGACAGGGACGATCCGGTCAACAGCTGGGTGGTGATGGAAAAGCCCGGGAAACCGGCAGCGGGGAAAGATGATGCCTGAGCGCGCCTATCTGGTGGATTCGTCCATGTATATATTTCGTGCCTGGCACAGCCTGGACGAAAACATCGTCGATGCCGGAGGCAATCCGGCAAATGCGGTTTTCGGCTTCACCGATTTCGTCTACCGCTTTCTCAGCGATGTTCAGCCCCGGCAGGTGGCCTTTGCCTTCGACAAGAGCCTGACCAGCTGTTTTCGTAACGAGCTGTATCCGCCCTACAAGGCCAATCGTCCGCCCGCGCCGAGGGAACTGCTGGTGCAGTTTCAGTACTGCCGCGAATTCATTGATGCGCTGGGTATGGTCGAACTCGGCAGCCAGATGTACGAAGCCGACGATATCATCGGCACCCTCGCTGTGCGTTCGCGTAAAAAAGGTCTGGCGTCGGTGATTCTCACCGGCGACAAGGATATGGCGCAACTGCTGGAATCAGACAACGACATACTCTGGGACTACGCCAGAAACCGGCGCCTGGACTGTCAGGGCGTGGAGCAGCATTTCGGCGTGCGTCCGCAACAGATTGCCGACCTGCTGGCCATTGCCGGCGATCCGGCCGACAATATTCCCGGCGTGCCCGGTCTCGGCAACAAGACCGCGGTAGAATTGCTGCTGCGATTCGAGAATATAGAAGAACTGCTGGAGAAACAGGATGTTATCGAATTCCTGAAAATACGCGGCGCGGAACGCGCGCAGCGCCTGATACAGCAGCACGCCGACGATCTACGCCTGTTTCGCCGCATTACCGAGATCCAGGTGGATGCCGATCTGCCGCCCATGGATCTGAGTCCGCGCGGCCCGGATCATCTGGCACTGGAGGATTTGTTTGACCGCCTCGGCTTCAGTCAGTATCGGCGTGAACGCTGGCTGGCGCTGGCCGAGGGACTGGCAGAATCAGTGAACTGAGCGTCCGGCTGCGCCGTCGAAAGAAACCGCCACCTGATCGCCGGCCTCTTCGTCGAACACCAGGCGAATGCTGGTTTCACCATCGTTCTGAGCAGACCTGATCTGTTTCAGCTCCGGGAAACGGTTGGCCA
>JALXFQ010000140.1 GCA_027067235.1 Gammaproteobacteria bacterium | reverse complement strand
TTCTGGTATTCTGGGGACACATAACTTAATTATGGAGTAAATCTCAATACGCATGTCGCGCATAGCTTCGTCGGTGGCGCGGAAGTGCGAAGGTTTTGAGGCTGGCGCGTTTGCTTTGGCACAATTTCCTCAGGCCAATAATCGGGGTGACGATAACAAAAATTTTAAGAGCGCGTTAAGTGTGGGCAGTCTTGTCATCGCGCGATTCCACAATCAGGTGAAGCCCCAGCGCTTTCAGTACGCGGGCGACGGTGTTGTAGCGCGGGGATGCGCCAGCGCGCAAGGCGCGATACAAGGCTTCGCGCGTGAGGCCGGATTCCTGGGCGATTTCAGTCATTCCCCGGGCGCGGGCGACAACTCCGAGCGCATTAATCAGCTCGGAAGGGTCATCTTCTTCTGTTCCGGGGACACATAACTTAATTATAATGTAAATCTCAATATTCATGACGCGTATGTCTTTACCTTCTTTGGTGGCAGCGCAGGCCGGCAGGGTGCATTCCATGCATCATTCGCTGTTGCTCAGGTTTTGAGGCTGGAGGCTTTCGGGGTGCGAGGGCTGGGTGTCCGTGATGGGCCTGCTTCGGTGTTGTTTCCGCCTGGTAGAGTGCGTTCCATGCACTACTTTCTCTGTGGGCAAGTTGATGGCTTTGGTCTTCGTTTCTCTGTTTATTCTGCCAGTAGTGGGCAGCGCTAGCGCGTGAAACGCACCCTACACATGATTGTTATTTTGGCGGAGAGGGAGGGATTGATGGCGCACATCCCTGTGCGCCACCCCTTCGGGGCGCGCTGCGCGCGTCCAAAACGGCTATCCTGCCGATTGGTTGAACCCGGACGAGAGTTCTCACCCTCCCCCACCACCAAAAAACCCCGCGTTGCGGGGTTTGTATTTGGCGGAGAGGGATGGATTGATGGCGCACATCCCTGTGCGCCACCCCTTTGGGGCGCGCTGCGCGCGTCCAAAACGGCTATCCTGCCGTTTTGTCGAACCCGGTCGAGGCTTCTCACCCTCCCTCGCCGCGAATAAAAGATCCCGCTTGCGCGGGGCTTTGTATTTGGCGGAGAGGGAGGGATTGATGGCGCACTTCCCTGTGCGCCACCCCTTCGGGGCGCGCTGCGCGCGTCCAAAACGGCTATCCTGCCGTTTTGTCGAACCCGAACGAGAGTTCTCACCCTCCCCCACCACCAAAAAACCCCGCGTTGCGGGGTTTGTATTTGGCGGAGAGGGAGGGATTCGAACCCTCGGTGGGCGCGAGCCCACAACGGTTTTCGAGACCGTCCCGTTCGGCCGCTCCGGCACCTCTCCGTGGGGTGGGAGGATACTCGAGCGGCGGCAGTTTTCAAGTTGGGAAATGCTATATGCGGCTAATTGGCAATGCCGGACGCGCTGCGTTTTGCCCGGCCTGCATGGCTAGGTTGCATCCGGGCGGCGTTGGTGGCTGGTGCTGGGCCCGCCGATCCATTCATAGATCTCGCCGGGGCCGGTGGCGCAGCCGGTGGTGCAGCCGCCGCAGTCGGGTCGGGCGCAGCGGGTGACTTTGCCTTTTTGTTCCCATTTTTCCAGCATGCCGCGCATGGCGTCGTCGCTGGTGTCGAAGTGCAGGGCGAGGTCTTTGAGACTGGCGCGTTTGCGCTCGGCCAGGTAGTTGCGCAGGTCCATGAGTATGCTCATGCGCCAACCCTCACGGGTATTTCGCCGCTGCTGCCTTTTTCGCCCCATTTTTTCAGGCCGATGATGAGTATGGCGGCGTAGATAAACAGGCCGATAACCCAGGCGATGGAGCTGGTCGGATGGCGGTTCCAGGTGGCGATCTGGTAGAACATGACGCTGACCACCCAGGCGGTGGAGGTGGTCCAGAAGCCGGTAAACAGCGCCCAGCGCAGCCCGGCTTCGCGGCTGATGGCGCCGATGGTGGCGACGCAGGGGAAGTAGAGCAGCACGAAAAGCAGATAGGCGAATGCGCCGATTTGTCCGTCGAAGCGTTTGACCATGGCGCCGAATACCGCCTTGTCTACGCCGGACTCCTCGGCGGCGGCTTCCTGCGTGGTGATGTTGGCGGAGCCAAGGCCCAGCGGGTCGAGCAGGGCGTCTTTAACCCCTGCCAGATTTTCGGGGATTGTGGCGGCGGCGTCCTTGATGCTCTGCCAGAGGTCGAACGCCTTTTCTTCCTTGACGATGCCAGCGTCGTCTTCAGCCAGTTGGGTGTATATGGCGTCGAGGGTGCCGACTACCACTTCCTTGGCCATGATGCCGGTGAAAATGCCCAGCACGGCGGGCCAGTTGTCTTCGCGCACGCCCAGCGGCGCGAACAGCGGCGTGGCAGTCTGGCTGACCACGCCCAGTACGGAGTTTTCAGTGTCGCCGTGGGCAAAGCGGCCCTGCATGTTAATGGCCGACAGCGTGTTGATGACCATCACCATGACGATGATGACCTTGCCCGCGTCCTTGATGAAGCCTTTCAGCCGGTCCCAGGTGCGCAGCAGAATGCCTTTGAGTTTGGGGACGTGGTAGGGCGGCAGTTCCATCATGAAGCCGGTGCTGACGCCGGGCAGCAGGGTCTTTTTCATCAGCAGGCCGGTGCCGATTGCGGCGATGATGCCGATGACATACAGCCCGAAAACCAGATTCTGGCCGTTGCGCGGGAAGAAGGCGGCGGCGAAAAGCACATAGACCGGCAGGCGCGCGCCACAGGACATGAACGGGTTCATGAGCATGGTTAGTTTGCGCTCACGTTCGTTCTCCAGCGTGCGGGTAGCCATGATGGCGGGAACATTGCAGCCAAAACCGACGATCAGCGGCACGAATGCCTTGCCCGGCAGACCGATGGCGCGCATGGATTTGTCCATGACGAAAGCGGCGCGCGCCATGTAGCCGGAATCCTCAACCGCGGAGAGGAATAAATACAATCCGGCGATAATCGGAATGAATGTGGCGACGATCTGGAGCCCCCCACCCGCGCCGTTGGCGAGCAGCACCACCAGCCATTCAGGCAGACCCATACTGGTGAGCGCCTGGCCGAAGCCATCTACGAAAATCGCCTGCGCGGCGCCATCGAAGAAATCCACAAAAGCGCCACCGAGATTGATGGCGAACAGGAACATCAGATACATGACGAACAGGAAGATGGGAATGCCAAGCAGTGGGCTGAGGACGATTTTGTCAATTTTGTCGGTCAGTGTTTTGCCCAGCTTGCCCGCTTCTTTCTGCGCCTGCTGCGCGATGGCGTGGGCATGGCTGTAGCGCGTGTCGGCGATGAGCATGTCGGGGTCTTCGCCAGCGCGGTCGGCGATGCAGTGAACCAGTTTGTCCACTTCGGCCTGGATGGCGTCGTCGGCGTATTGCAGGGCGAAATCGTCGCCTTCGAGCATTTTCAGCGCCAGCCAGTGCTTGTTGATGCGGTCGATGGAATCGGGCAGTTGCTCGCGCAGTCTGCTCACGGCCTGCTCGACGACTTCATCGTGCGCCAGGGTATAGCCGTGAACCGGGGCGCTGAATGCGCGTTGCAGTTCCTGCTTGAGCTGATCCAGACCTTCGCCGCTGACTGCTACCACCGGCACCACCGGCGCGCCGAGTTTTTGCGACAGGGTTTCGGTGTCGATTTTCAGACCGCGCCGCCGCGCCACATCCATCATGTTCAGCGCGATGATAATGGGCACGCCCATTTCCAGCATTTGCACCGTCAAATACAGATTGCGCTCGAGATTGGTGGCGTCGATGACGTTGACGATGATATCGGCGTCATGGGACAGCAGGTAATCGCGCGTCAGCTTTTCGTCCAGTGAGGTCGCATCCAGCGAATAGATGCCTGGCAGGTCGATGACGCGTACGCGCTCGCTGCCCAGGTCAAAGCGGCCTTCCTTGCGCTCGACAGTGACGCCGGGCCAGTTGCCGGTTTTCTGCCGAATGCCGGTGAGCGCGTTGAACAGCGCCGACTTGCCGCTGTTGGGGTTGCCCGCCAGGGCGATGGTCAGGCCGGCGGGCCTGCTGGAAACAGGGTTTTTTTCGTCGCAACAGCCCATGGTCAGTTTTGAACAGCGCTGTCCGGCAGTTTTTGCACCTGCAGATGACGCGCCACGTCGCCGCCAATGGCGACGCGCGTACCCTTGCTTTGCACCACGACACTGTCGCCACGCCGGTGCAGCAGCCTGAAATCGCAGCCGGCCTTGATGCCCAGGCCCATGAATTTACGCACCATGTCCCTGTCGCCATTGACTTTGATGATGCGTCCGCGGGCGCCGGGTTTGAGCTGGTTAAGCATGAGTATATCCCTGTTTTGTGTCATCTTTCGCGAATATAAATGATAATGGTTCGTATTACAACAACGGCATGGCCGTTTTCCGGCGACATTAGACGTGATTCCCGCCAGGCCGACATTGACCCGCATCAATAAAACCTGTTTCTATCTCTTAAGGGCGGGGGATTATTTCGCTTTTGCTATCGAAATCGCTGAGGCCAGCCCCATATAATGCCCATGACTCGGGGTGTGCCCGATTTCACCGCAACATAACCAGAAATCAAGGATACAAAAATGGCTTTATCAGTAGAAGTGGATGGCGACGGCTTCCTGCGTGACATGTCGCAGTGGAACGAAGATGTCATGCGCGAGCTGGCGGAAAACGACGGCTTCGAGCTCAACGATGAACACATCAAGTACATCATGGAAGCGCGCAGAATGTTCGAGGAAAACGGCACGGTGCCGGCAATCCGGGTTTTTGCCAAGCATTTCGGCATGGATCGCAAGGCCGGGCCGTTGTATGAGCTATTCGAGTCCGGCCCGATGAAAAAGATCGCCAAATACGGCGGCCTGCCCAAGCCCACAGGCTGCGTCTGAAACGCGGCCGTTTTTTAACGCCAGCCACGGAGCCGTTTCCGCGGTCTGACAGGCGCCGCTGATGCTGCGGTCGCTGCGTGCCTGCCTGCTGGATATGGACGGCGTGCTTTATCATGGCGACCGTCCGTTGCCCGGCGCGCTGGATTTCATGCGCGCGCTGGGCGCTACGCCACACGCTTTCGTAACCAATAATCCCCGCGCCACGCCGGCACAGATAGCGGACCGCCTGCAGCGCATGGGTTTTGCCAGGCCGCGCCCGGATCGCATTATTACTTCCGCGGTCGCCACTGCCCGGTGGCTGGCCCGCCAGAAACCCGGTTTTCGCTATTTTGCCGTGGGTGATTCAGGCCTGCATGCCGCTCTCTCGGCGCGGGGCCGCGCGGATGAGAAACATGCGGATTTCGTGGTTGTGGGCGAGGGACCAGGCCTGGATTTCCGCAGTCTTGCTACCGGCATCAACCTGATTCTGAGCGGCAAGGCCACGCTGGTATCCACCAATCCGGATCAGAATGTGGATGCCCGGTGCGGCGGCCGGCCATGCGTCGAGCCGGGCGGCGGTGCGCTGGTGGCGCCGTTTGCCGTTGGTGCCGGCGTCACCCCGGTAACCATCGGCAAGCCCGGGCGTCTGCTGTTCGACATGGCGCTGGAGCGTCTCGGAGTTGAAGCAGAATATTGCCTGATGGTGGGTGATCGGCCGGATACGGACATCGCCGGTGCGGCGGCGGCTGGAATGAAAACCGCGTTGGTGCGCAGCGGACGATTTGGCCCGGGCGAGAACTATCCCGCAACCTTGCCCGTACCGGATATCGATGTCGACAGTCTGTCGCAGCTGGCGAAAATGCTGGACTGGCCAGGCTGAACCCGCTGCCGGCCGGACTCAGCTCACCACGCCGTACAGGCGCCGGTTCCACTCCGGTGAATCGCCCAGCCGGGTCTGAAACAGATTGACCAGGGTCTGCACCTTGGGGGACAGTATGTGGCGGCGTGGATAGATGGCGTAGATGCCCTGTTCGGGTACGGACCAGGATGGAACCACCTGCTTCAGTCGTGTGCGCCGCAGGTCGTCGTCAATCATGTATCGGGGCAGCAGGGCAATGCCGAGATGATTGATGGCCGCCTGCCGTATCGCCTCGCAGTTGTCGGAAGCGAAGTTTCCGCTCACTTTCACTTCTTGGGTTTTGTTCAGGCGGTCTTTCAGGATCCAGGTCGTTTTTTCCGGGCTCAGGTTGGCGGTCAGGCAGTTGTGTTCCGCCAGCTCATGCGGTTCCCAGGGTTCGCCGGCGTGAGTCAGGTAAACCGGCGAAGCGCAGACCAGAAAACCCAGCGACGAGATTTTTTTCCAGTTGCCGGTGCTGTCGGGCTCTTCGCCGCTGCGTATGGCCAGATCGTAGCCCTCTTCCTCGATGCTTAACGGGCGATCGCCGAAACCGAGATCGATTTTGACCTCGGGGCAGGAGCGTGCATAGTCGCAGATCAACTGATTCAGGCGCCGGCCGCCAAGCGTCATCGGCACGTTGACGCGCAATACGCCCTCGGGCCGGGTTTCCTCGCCGCTGATGAGGCTTTCCGCCTCTTCGATTTGCGACAGTATCTGTTTGCAATGGTCGTAGTAGGCGCGGCCCTGGTCGGTGATGTCAACCCGGCGCGTGGTCCGGTTCAGCAGCTTGGCGCCAAGGTGTTTTTCCAGTTGGATGATGTGCTTGCTTGCTGCAGCCCGGGATATGCCCTGCTTGGCGGCGGCCGGGGTGAAACCGCCCTGTTCCACGACGTCGACAAAGACGTTCATGCTGGTAATTTTGTCCATGTTTGTTCTCGATGGCGTTGATGTCAGTCCCTTCTCTGACGTTGGTTTCGCCCCTGTGCTTCTTATGTTTAGGCTTTGAACCCTATTTGTCAAATTTTCTACATCACTGCTTTAGATATGGTTGTTAAGCCGTTGAATTCCGTCATCGGGGAGCCTCGGCGATAGCGATGGCGCGCATGGGCGCCGGATGGCCCTCGATGGTTCTGGCGCGGTTACGGGGGTCCAGAAAGTCTGCCAGCGAGTGAAACTGCATCCACTCCGTGCGGCGTTGTTCGCGGG
>JALXFQ010000139.1 GCA_027067235.1 Gammaproteobacteria bacterium | reverse complement strand
CCGGCATTTTACTCCTGATTGAACAGAAGGTTCAGTGATTTAACAGCGCTTTACCAGCAATCTGCAACCGTTCCTGTTCCCGTTTCGCGTTTCCGCCCACGGCTGTCGAGAATGAATTTGTCACACTCCGTGTCGTTCAGCTGGGTGGGGGAAATGGGGATTGCGCGCAAACGCACACATTCCGTTATCGGCGCCGCAGGCGCTGTACACAGCTGTGCAGCAATCCGGTAGTAACTGTTTTCCGAGCGCGGAGATGCAGCGGAATAGCCCAGCGCCGTCAGGTCGGTGGTATAGGTCAAATTCTCCGTATAGAATTTTTCCTCCTGCTGCATCACCTGATTGAGGAAGCTTTTTGCCTCCGTTCGCCGGCTCTCCATCACATAACGCTGGTAGCTGGGAAAAGCCACCGCTGCGAGTACGCCGATGATGGCGACAACAATCATGATCTCGATGAGCGTAAAGCCTCGCGAGCATGACTGGCGGAATGTTGAAATACTCATCACGGTTTCTCCATTAGTCGAACAGGTCGATCCAGAATTCCTGACGGAATGAATCAGAACTCAGCGGAGACTCTCCGTGTATGTCCTTGATCACATCACCACCGGCAAAGATCAGCGGACCGGTATCACCGTTCATGATGATCGGATCACCGGGTATACCCTGGCTGTTGAGCTTGACCTTTCGGTTCAACAAATTTGAATGATCGGTATCCACCAGTTCGAATGGCGGGCTGGCATCGGAAACCGAAACGGCATAGAAATAGCCGTCACCCAGCGCGCTGCCGGTACATTCGGTGGGATCGGTCGCTGCATCAGCCGGGGGAATGTAAGCAGTGAAGAACACATTGCCGTTATAGATAATGGGATTGGCCAGCGACTTCTCGTTATCCGCCAGATCAATGTACCAGCCATTGTTGTTCAGCCTGCTTTTTTCATCACTACTCATGGAATCGCCGGGCGCCCAGTTAGTGGCGTCGAACAGATCGTTTTCATCACGGTCTTCCATGGCAGCCGTACCGCCATGATCATCCCGCACCACATAGAACCGCTCTTCGATCGCTTCATTCAGGGGATGGGCGCGATAGCCGCTGCCAATCGCAATATTGAAGAAACGCTTGCCCTTGATTTTCTGGAAAGAAATGCTCGGCTCATAGTAGAAGCGGCGGTTACCGGTCGCGCTGCCATCATTGATGTCGATAAGCCGCGCCACCGTCGAGTTGCCCAGGTTTTTCTTCAGTTTCACCCGCCACAGCTGGCCGCCCACATCGGCGGCGTACAGACGGTCGGTCATGCCATCGCCATTGGCGTCCACCATGGCTACGCCACCGGGAATACCGTATTTCATCTCGGTGGGCGACGTCTGCTGGGCGTGCCAGAGGACCTTGCCCTTTTCAACGCCATCGAATCCGACAATATAGATATCATTGCCGTAATTGTCGCCAGCATTATCTCGTGGCGCATCATAGGTGGACGGCGGATCATTGCGGTCATAGGGCACCGGATCGTTATCCTGCTTGTCATCATAGCCACCGGACAGAACAATCGCCCGCTTCGGACTGCCATCGCTGCCTTTGATATAGGTCAGCTTGACCGGCCCCCAGGTCTGGCCCAGACTGGCAAAGTCGCCAGCACCGCCCTTGATATGCATATACAGTTCCGGCGCATCCGGGTCGGAAATATCAATGACGTAATAGTCCCTGCCACCGCGGCGCATGCCCATGGCCAGATAGACTTCCTCACCGTTATTGATGAGGCCATCGGCATTGGCGTCGAAATGCCAGATCTGGGTCTCGCCGTCCATGCCGTAGATATGCTCGACATCTTTGGTAATGTATTCCCCGGTTGCCGGGTCGATATCGTCGGTATCCACCTTCATGTCGCCGTTTGCCTTGAAGTATTTCTGATTCTTCAGAAAAGTTCTGGGCATGAAAGCGAACAGCTCGTTGCCGCCTTCGGGACCGGTGATGTCGCCGGTGCCCAGTTCGACAGCATGCAGATAGCCTTCGTTGGTACCAAAAAACATGACCGTACGCTTGACCCCGCCACCCTGATCATACAAAACCGGCACCAGCCGGGTATGCAGCGGGTCGCCGATAAACCGGCGCGCATCGGAAATATTACCTGTTGCGTCCAGCGTCACGCCCTGGGTATAGGCGAGAATATCCTGGAATTCGGACGCATCCACGTGGAAATCGCTCGCGCTGACGTTGGCCGCATCCAGTTTGACCATGGCGTTACCGGCCGCATCATCCACATAAACATGGTTGATACGGGTGGTATCCAGCCGTGAGGCCATACCGCCCAGTCCGATCTCGCCACCATCTGGCGTTGTTGTATCATTCCAGAAGTCAAAGGTGCTCTTGCGCAGAATTCCGTTGTCATCATAGATATTGACACCGTTCTTGTCCTGCAGCGCCAGATCCTGCACCTGGTATTTCTTCACGTTACCCGGCCATTTTGGCGACAGGCTGGGGAAGAACTGCTGCAGGTAAACATAGGCGTCGTTGGTAAACGGGCTGTTGGAAGCAGACACGGATGGAGATGCAAAGCTGGAACTGCGTGATGAAATATCCAGTATGCTGTTGAAGGACTCGATCAGTTGTTCCTCGTCCGAGGCTGCATAAAACTCGCCGCCACCTTCCTGAGCTATCTCCTCAAGATAGGTTTTCGCCGCCGGGTCATTGTCGAGCGCAAAACCAACGGTAAAGACATCCAGTCCCTTGTTGTCGTGCATGTATTTTGCCAGCTCCTTGCCACAGGTACCGGAGCCTCTGTCGTCACAACTGCCTGCCAGCGACAGAATCGCGTTTTTCGAGTCGCTGCGGCTGACCGTTGGCTGGCCGTCGCTCAACAGAATAACGGTGTTTTTCTCGCAAACATCGTCGGTTTTCGGCGACCGGTATTTGCCCGTGGACGGATCCACGGCGAGTGGATGGGACGGACGGCCACGCTGGGCGTTGTTCCAGACATTGACCGGTTCGTTCAGCTTGCCGCGCAGGGGGGTGTTGCCGTCGAAATAGAGAAAAGTCTCGTACAGGGAGTCCACAATGGGCGTACCACCGCGGGATTTGAAGTCCTTGGCCAGCAGGGCTTTCATGGTGTCTTTCCAGTCACGGTCCACATTCACCATATAGTCGGCGCGGGCGACACTGCCGTGAGCGCTGACATAGTCGTTGTAGATGTCCTGGGAATTGTCGCCCAGCCTTTCCACCGGCAGCAAAATACCGTGGCCCCAGGCGCTGTAACTTGGACTGCCGTCATTGTAGGTCGAACCTCTCCAGCCGAAACGGGTCAGGCCCATATGGATGTCCTCATCGGCCTCGTCGATGATGGTATCCAGGGCGCTGAGCAGGATCCCGCCACGGGTATCGGGCCCCAGTGGCGGCTCAACCAGAGTGTGACAGGCCTTGCCGTTAATCTGTGGCGCAGTGCCGTCTATGTGGAAACACATACTGCCCGACATATCCAGATCGATCAGTATGTTTACCTTGCCTTCCGCCGGACGGTAGATTTCGATGTCGTCTGCCAACACCGGGGTAGACAAGCCTGCCGCCATGCTCAATGCGAGAGCTGTGGTCCTGATTTTTGCTGTTGTGTTTTTCATGATTTACCCTTTTACGCTAGGTCCCTTGTGCATGTGTTCAATTTTCAAATTGCGTGGTGGTAAGGCTTTCAAAGCCTTTGATATTTGATCTTGGTACCGAAATACCGACCCGGTGCTTGGCATTGGCACCCACCTTGTCGGCGTATTTTGATTGCCCGTCGACATAAAACAGCATGGAATGCAGTCTCAGATCATCACCCGGCCGCTGATAGCGCGCCGACTTCCACTCTACCTGGGCGCGGTAATCAGCCTTGGAGTTGTCCTTCTCCATGCTCGTCACTGTCGAGTACATATTGCTGAAACTGGCAGCCGGGAAATATTTTTTCCGGGTTGTTTCATCCCATACCTGCTTGAAAATATGTTCCGGGTTATTTAGCGTGACATCTTTCTGGTAATCCCGTAACACCTCGGTGACAGCGAACTCCGCCCCCTGATCCGTTACCGTGGAAAACTGGTAATTCGCCGCCAGGCGTTCGTCCAGCGTCGAGGTGCGCAGGGCGGTTACCGCAAACAGCATCATGATCGCCAGAAAAATCAGCGTGATAATCAGGGCTGCCCCTTTCTGTTTGGTCATTGTCGCCTAGCCCCCGTTCATGTTCTCGAAAATGATATTGCGAATCGGCACAGTCTTCGCAAACACCTGACGCAGACGCTTGTCGCCATCGACCGGATCCACGGTATGGTTCAACACATGGTAGATATGGTCGTCCTGGCCCTGGCCCTGCAACGCCTTTTCACCGCTGTACGACAGCAGACCGATGCGCACCGCCACCACCTGCTTCCAGGCATCCTGGCCGGTGACATAGTCAGCCGTGTCGAAACTGTCCGCCACGCCATCGGAATCCACATCCACGCCGTACAGAAACTGCATGTTCTCAACCCCGGACAGCAGCGGCTGCGGGTTGCCCGGCGAACCGTTACCCTCGCAATACAGCTGCCACAGATTGGCATCGGGATTGGACTTCGACGATGGATGCTCATCCGTCGGGTCAGTGGAACCATCCTGCAACTGCAGAAAATAGCGGTTTTCCGCCACCCGCGGCACGGCGGCGAGCGGCGTCGCGTTGCCGAGGCAGTCTCTGTCTGACTCATAGGAAACAATAATCTGATCCGAACCGGTGGGATCCTGATCCACCGCGGTCAGAAAGGTGGCAATATCCTGCAGCGGACTTTCGGTATAGCCGGCACGGGCAATATCCGCCGCCAGTATGCCCATGGCGATCCTGGCGTTATTGGCCACTTCCGACATGCCGCCACGCAGCCTGTCCGTCATGCGGCTGTCCATATAGATCTTGGTCACGCCGCCCACCACGAACAGCCCGATCAGCATGGCTACCATCAGTTCGATCAGGGTAAAGCCCCTTTGTCCGGTTTTCATACTTTTCACTCTCATCGGACCGAGACCACCAGCTCGAAGGTTCGGGTTCTGGCGTTGTTGGCCGTATCACTCGCCAACGCTGATTTTTTCTGTTTTCCTGTCGATTCCGCTCTTTCCTTCCAGGTGATCAAGATCCGGTGGGGAGAAAAATGCGAACAGGGATCGCCGTCTGTGGTATCCATGTCCTGGCAAAGCACCCGCAGTTTTCCATCCGGTAACTGGCTGTCGATGCCGTATTTCTTGTCGGTGGAGGAACCGCCGACGCTACCGCAATAAACCGAAAACATGTCCCAGATCGCGGTTTCATCGACGCTACATAGCGCCCCGCCTGTGTCACAGTTCTTGGCCGGCGGCGTGGTACAGCTGATAGCCGTATCGTTCGTCTTGATATAATCATCATTGTCCACGCCGCGGGGATTGGCGTGCATGCGATCCGCCAGATCCCGGGCCAGCATCGACGCCGTGGTGCGGTAGACCGAGTCCGTGGCGTTTTTCATGCCGCTGATCTGCATGCCAGCCAGCCCCAGCAGCCCGAAACCCAGAATCAGCAACGCGACCAGTATCTCTATCAGGGTAAAGCCTTTTTGCGCTTTCACGAATGGACCTCCTTGACCTTGATACTGCCGCCGGTGATGGCGACATCGCGACCCACGCCGGTGTTGGCATTGCGCAGTTCCAGTTTGCCGGTCTGAATGGCGCCGCTCAGGGCAGAGCCGGCGGCAATTCGCGCCATGCCGTCGGGGCTGAAGGAAATATAGTCCTGCAACGGCAGGCTGGCCGCGCCCAGATCAAAAACGAAAGGACTGTCAGCTTTTCCATGGCTCTGCAACAGCCTTTCGGTTGCCGGTTGCCGGGTACCGGAATTGTTAAGATCAATAAAACTGATCCAGCCATCGGTCCATTTACCGCCGGGATTGCAGGTTTTCTCGTTCGCGCTATGGCATACCGTCACGCGTACATTGCGCTTGACCGCCTCACCTCTCGCGGCGTGCAGCGTCGTGACAAAATCATTGGTTATCCTGGTCGCGTGCGTATTACTCACCAGCTGGACGAAACTCGGCACCGCCGTACTGACCAGAATGGCCGCCACGGCGAGCGTGATAACCAGCTCCACCAGCGTGAATCCATCTGTTTCGCGCCTGTTGTGTAAACCCTGCATTACAATCCCTATTGACCCTTTATGCTCTATCTATAGATCATATAAAGACTAATGCAAGAAAGCCTTCATACCGATGGTTCGGCCTGGCTGGCAAAAACGGCATGACTGAAAACAGTCAGGCTCCATTTTTCTGGATGCGAACCCTGCCTCCCGAGCCAAGTATGATTTTCCGCAGCGAAGCACCGGCGGCAACGGTAATAGTACCTGCGACAAAACCGCCATTTCTGTATAGCGCGTATCCCGCAGGGGTAAAGGATATGTAATCTTTGACGGGAGCGTTTGCGGAAATGCTCAAACCCGCGGCTAGCGGTTCGTGAACCAGCAAAATCAATTCATCCGGATCCCGCACCGAATAGTTCGCCCTGTCTTCAAAGACCATCCAGCCATCGGCCCAGCCCCTGCCGCTGTAACATGTTTCTCCATTTTTTGATCGACACAGCGTTACCCGCCGGCCCGAATGAATGGCCCGGTTTCTGGCAAAGTGATAGGCGCCGACCAGTTCATTGGTCAGTGTCGTCAGGCGGGCTTCCGTGCGCAGGTTTATAAATAGCGGTATGGCCAGCACCAGCAAGACTGCAACCAGCGCCAGCGTTACCACCAGTTCGAGCAGAGTAAACCCGGTTTCTTTACCCATATTCGTTACAGTCGTTTCTTTTATTCCTTTTACTATAGATCATATAATTCGCAATAAAAGAAAAAGGCCCGACAAACTGCCTTGTCGGGCCCCGGGTCATACAGCCACCCCTCTCTCCGCCTCGCGGCAGGGAGGAAGCCAGGGG
>JALXFQ010000138.1 GCA_027067235.1 Gammaproteobacteria bacterium | reverse complement strand
TGTGGGCGTCCAGCTCGCGGTTGAAGGCGATGATGCCGCCGAAGGCTGATTCGGGGTCGGTGGCGTAGGCGCGGTCATAGGCGGCGGTGATGTCGTCGGCCAGCGCAACGCCGCAGGGGTTGGCGTGCTTGACGATGACGCAGGCGGGGCTGTCGTCGAATTGCTTGACGCATTCCAGCGCGGCGTCGGTGTCGCCGATGTTGTTGTAGGACAGTTCCTTGCCCTGAAGCTGTCTGGCGGTGGCGATGCTGGCTTCCCTGACGCTGGATTCTACATAAAAAGCGGCGTTCTGGTGCGGGTTTTCGCCGTAGCGCATGGTTTGCGCCTTGTCGAACTGAGCATTGAAGGTGCGTGGAAAGCCTTCGGCCCTGCCTTTTTCGTTTTCCACGATAGCGCCAAGATAATTGGCGATGAGGCCGTCATAGCGCGCAGTATGCTCGAAAGCCCTGGTGGCCAGTTCAAAACGTCTTTTCGGGGATAGCGCGCCGGCCCCGGCTTCCAGTTCCGCTTCCACGCGTGGATAGTCTTTCGGGTCCACGATGACGGCGACGTCATTGTGATTTTTCGCCGCCGAGCGGATCATGGTGGGGCCGCCAATGTCGATGTTCTCGATGGCGGTGGGCAGGTCGCAATCCGGTTTGGCGATGGTTTCCTCAAACGGGTAGAGGTTGACCACGACCAGGTCGATGGCCGGAATGCCGTGCTCTTCCATCACTGCGTCGTCGGTACCGCGTCTGCCCAGCAGGCCGCCGTGAATCTTCGGGTGCAGGGTTTTTACGCGGCCGTCCATCATTTCCGGGAAGCCGGTGACTTCAGCGACTTCCTTCACCGGGATGCCGGCGTCGGCGAGCATTTTGGCGGTGCCGCCAGTGGAGAGGATCTCGACGCCGAGGCCATCGAGAAAGCGGGCGAAATCCAGCACGCCGGATTTGTCAGACACGCTGATCAGCGCGCGCGCGATTTTTTTCATGGGACCCCTGAGGCAGAAACAAAAACGGCCCCGATTATACGGGGCCGCGCGCGAGCTGAGAAGCTGTTGATCATTCCAGGTGATAAAGGGCCATTTTCTTGCGCAGGGTATTGCGGTTGATGCCCAGCCAGCGCGCCGCCTGGCTCTGGTTGCTGCCGGTGTATTCCAGCACGGTGTCCACCAGCACGGCTTCCACCTGCGACATGACCAGATCATGCATGTCCACCGGATCTTCGCCGTCCAGGTCAGCAAAATATTTTTCCACGATATCGCGGGTCACCATGGCCAGCATGCCGCGCCGGTCAATGACACCGCTGCGGCGCTCGGGCATGTCCGGCGGCGGGCCGAGATTGACTTTACGGCGGCCCTGGCTGCTGCGTCTGGTCTGGATAGTCATGCTGCTTTCTCCTTCTGCTGGATAGTTCCCGGCGCGCCGGACAGAAACCTGCGAACCAGTTCGGTCTGGCGCGCTGCCTCGCTGGTCTCCAGCATGGCGCCACGAGCGCTGTCGAAGCCGGGCACATCCTGCAGGTACCAGACGAGGTGTTTTCGCGCTGTACGCACGCCGGCCCGCGGGCCGTAGAAGCGGTGGATGGCCGCCACATGCTCCAGCACGATACACATAAACTGTTCATCTGTTATAGACGATACCACGTCTTTTTCAAGTCTGTCTGTCAACTGCCTGAAGATCCATGGCCTGCCTCTGGCCGCTCGCCCTATCATTATCCCATCCGCCCCGGTATATGCCAGCACTTTCTGACTATTTTCTAGGCAGATATCGCCATTGGCAATGACCGGAATGCCGACCGCGGACTTGACGTGCCGGATAGTGTCATATTCGGCCTTGCCGCGGTACATGTCGGAACGCGTGCGGCCATGAACCGTCAGCGCCTGCACGCCGGCGGCTTCTGCCAGAGCCGCTATTTCGGGCGCATTGAGGTTTTCGCGGTCCCAGCCGGTACGCATTTTCAGGGTCACGGGCACGTTCACGGCATTGACCACGGTATCGAGAATGGCCGCTATCCTGGCCTTGTCGCGCATCAGCGCCGAACCCGCCGCCACGCGGCAGACCTTTCTCGCCGGACAGCCCATGTTGATGTCTATGATTTGAGCGCCCCGACTCACCGCGTTTCTGGCCGCATGAGCCATTTCCGCCGGCTCGGTGCCGGCAATCTGCACCGCAACAGGCGCGGCTTCGCCGCTGAAATCCAGACGTTTTTGCGATTTATGCGTGTTCCACAGATGTGACTGCGACGTGGTCATCTCGGAAAACGCCAGCTCCGCGCCAAACGTACGACAAAGCTGGCGGAAAGGTTTGTCCGTAATCCCCGACATGGGGGCAAGAAACAAACCGTGTCTGAAATGGTAGGGGCCGATGTGCATGGGCGGAGTTTAGCGAAAAATCATTTTCAGCCCCACTATGATCAGAAAAACCGCAAACACCCGTTTCACCGCCGGCACGGGCAGGGTATGGGCCAGTTTTGCTCCCAGTGGCGCGGTCAGGATGCTGGCGGCGGAAATGGCCAGAAACGCCCAGGGGTCGATGAAGCCGCTGAGCCGCCCGGTTTTGCCCAGCCCGGTGACGATGAAGCCGGTGCTGGCGGCCAGCGCGATAGGCAGGCCGCAGGCGGCAGAGGTGGCGATGGCCTGGCGCAGATCGCGGCCTTTCCACAGCAGATAGGGCACGGTCATGCTGCCACCGCCGATACCGGCGAGAGCGGACACCAGGCCGATGGCCACGCCGGCGGGCATGCGCGGGTCGGCGCTATCATGCTGCCGCGGGCGGTAGTTGCCGAGCATCTGTATGGCCACCAGCAGTACAAACAGACCGAAGCCGGTTTTCAGGACATGGGTGTCGATACGGCTGGCCAGCCAGGCCCCGGCCAGGGCGCCGATAACCAGCCCTGGCGCCAGCTGTCTGACATCGGCAACCCGTACCGCGCCGTGGCGAAAATGCGCGGACAGTGACGAGATCGAGGTGGGAATGATGGTGGCCAGCGAGGTGCCGAGGGCGACCTGCATGAGCCACGGGTTGTCGGGGTTGGCCGCGCTGAACAGGGCCGCCAGCGCCGGCACCACGATGAGCCCGCCGCCGACGCCGAGCAGACCGGCAACCACGCCCGTGATGGCGCCAATAAGGATGTAGGCTGTGATCAGAATGGGACGAACTTGATTTGGAAGAAATCCGGACTATAACTCATTTACAGAAGTCAATCCGACACCAAAAAGGTAGAATCATGTTTCATTTACCCATGAGCGGCTTGTTTGGTCGCGGAAGGAAAGATGTTGCCGAGGACAGGACGGCCGATCAGGGCGAACGCAGTTACCAGCGATTCACGGTGCCGGGTGCCCAGGCCGGCATACGCGTGATGAAAAAAAAGGGCTTCCGCAGGGTGCTGGGAGAAATGGAGTATTTTCCCCTGTCCGATATCAGTCGGGGTGGCCTGCGTTTTGCTTCCAACTGTCTGTTCAGGGCCAATGCGCCGGTCGAGGCAACCATCTACCTGCCCGAGCAGGCGCCCATCGAGCTGAAAGCGAAAGTGCGCTGGTTTGGCGTCTATCCCGGCATCAGCTATACCTATCATATCGGTTTGCAGTTTCTGCCGTTTGCGGAACAGGCCGATGCGCAGCATAACGACGTCGAGAGTTACAGGCGCCTGGCGAAGCTGGAGAAAATCCATGGCGATCCCGAGCTGGCTGGCGCGGAAGCAGAGGCGAATCAGAAAGGCGCTTTTGTGCCGGCGTAGATTTTCGTGTCGCCGTCGGCGGATACGCCGATATCCACGCGCAGTCGCAGTTTCACGAAAGACTTGATTTTCCAGTGGATGCCCACGCCTGCGCCCGCTTTCAGCTCGGTGATGTCGATATCGCCCACCTCCGGCCAGGCGTTGCCGAGGTCGAGGAATACGGCTCCCCGTATGCTGTTGTGACCGAACAGCGGCCTCAGATAAACCACATTGGCCAGCAGATAGGCGTTGCCGAAGACCGAGTCGCGGGGGTAGCCGCGCAGGGTGCTGGCGCCGCCCAGTTCATAGGTTGGCTCATTGAAAAAGCTGTCTGACGAAAAGCCGGCGCGCAACTGATAGTTCAGATTGTGGTGGGGCTTGTCGTTGAGCCAGGTAAAGCGGCGGTAGTAGAAATTGTTGGTGGTGAAATCGCCTTCGTCGCCGATGTCGGAATGGCCCCATTCCATTTCATAGCCGAATTCGCGTCCGGTGCGACTGAACAGATGGTCGTGAACCTCGGTATAGCCGATTTCCATCAGATAGGAACCGCGGCTGCCGTCCTCGAACAAGCCCGGTTTGCCCTCCAGCAGGTTATGCTCGCGGTGACGCGCGATCAGTCCGGCACGAAAGAACCAGCCGTGACTGGGGCCGATCTTGCGGAACCAGCGGCCGAGCTTGAAACCGAGGCTGGACGCCTGGCGTTGGTACACCGATTCTTCATCATCGCGCGCATTAACCGATTCGTCGGAAAAATTGCTGAAAATGTTGATTTCCCAGGCGCTGCCGCGAATGCGCGGGTAGCGATAATCCAGCCCGAAGCTTTTTTCCTTGTTGATCTTGGCGCCCTTGAAATCCTTGATCTTGAACTTGGAGCTCAGGCTCTGGTTGCGGCCGGCTATATTGTCCCACTTCAGATTGACGCCGTAGGACAGGTCGCCATCGGCGCTACGCGAAAAAGTCGGCAGTGGCAGCAGAAAATATTTTTCCTCGACAGTGATGTCGAGTATGACGCCGTCGCCGTCGGGGATGGTTCTGGTTTTGACGGATTTGAACAGGCCCAGGTCCATGATGCCCTGGCGGGAATGCTCGATCAGGTGAGGATCAGCCGGGTCGCCGGGTTTCAGCAGCATCTCCTGCAGCATGGTGCGCGGGATGGTGACGCGGTTGCCATGGAAACGGATTTTCCGGATGGGCGGATAGCTGGGGTCCGGCTTCAGGGTGACCGGAGGCGTGAACAGCGAGCCGAATATCTGGTGCATGCTCATGTCTTCACCAGCGCCGGCAACGCTGGACAGCGCGAACAGAAGCAGAAACAACAGGCCGTTGCGCCAGACAGCCGCGTGGCGCGGGAAATCAGCTTGCTTGATTTTCATCATGGCCCGGCATTATAACCAAGATGGGCAAGGGTAACATGCGCTAATTTTCAATATCATAGAGAGCTGATATTGGCCCTGCCCGGGCGGCGGACTGCCCGCGATTGCGGTGCTTTGTCCGGGCCAGGATCAGCTTTCGCGCAAGGCCGCCGCCATCTGTTCGCAGACTTCCTTGGCGTCGCCGAAAATCAGCGAGCAGTTGTCCTTGTAGAAAAGCTCGTTCTCCACACCGGAATAGCCGGGGCGCATGGAGCGCTTGACCACGAACACATAGCCCGCCTTGTCCACTTCCAGTATGGGCATGCCGTAAATCGGACTGCTGGCGTCGTTCTTGGCCGCCGGGTTGACCACGTCGTTGGCGCCGATGACCACAACCACGTCAGTGGTGGGGAATTCCGGGTTGATCTCTTCCATCTCCACCACGATGTCGTAGGGAATGTCGGCCTCGGCCAGCAGCACGTTCATGTGGCCGGGCATGCGGCCGGCGACCGGATGGATGGCGAATTTCACCGTCACGCCCTTTTCCTGCAGCAGTTCCACCACTTCTTTCAGCGCGTGTTGCGCCTGTGCGACGGCCATGCCGTAACCGGGCACGAATACCACCTTGTTGGCGTTTTCCATCATGAAGACCGCGTCTTCCGCGGCAGCGGATTTCACGCCCTTGTCCGCGGCGGCGGCCATGGGCGAGGCCTCGGCGTCATCGGCCGAGCCGAAGCCGCCGAAGATGACGTTGAACAGCGAGCGGTTCATGGCGCGGCACATGATGGTGGACAGTATCGCGCCGGAGAAACCCACCAGCGCGCCGACGATAATCAGCAGGTTGTTCTGCAGGGTAAAGCCGGTGGCGGCCGCGGCCCAGCCGGAGTAGGAGTTGAGCATGGAAATCACTACCGGCATGTCCGCGCCGCCGATGGGTATAATCAGCATCAGGCCCAGCGCCAGCGCGATCAGCGTCATGATGAGCATGGCCGGGAAACTGCCTTTCATGAAAAACAAGAAGCCGAAAAACAGCATGGCCGCGGCCAGGCCGATGTTGATGAGCTGGTGTTTCGGCAGTTTGATCGGCGCGGAGCCGATCAGTCCCTGTAATTTGCCGAAAGCGATCACCGAGCCGGTGAAGGTAATGGCGCCGATAAAGGTGCCGACGAACAGCTCCGCCATCAGGCCGGTGTTGAGCGTACCCTCGGCGCGGTGATTCAGAAAAGTGCCGATGGCCACCAGCACCGCGGCCAGACCGACGAAAGAATGCAGTGCCGCCACCAGTTGCGGCATGGCGGTCATTTCGATCTTTTTGGCGATGAACAGGCCGACACCAGCGCCGATGGCGAGGCCGACCACGATCAGCCCGTAGCTGGCGATGGCCGGGCTGAACAGGGTGGCGATGATGGCGATGACCATGCCGGTCATGGCCATGTAGTTACCGCGCCGCGCCGTGGCCGGCGAAGTCAGGCCCTTGAGCCCGAGTATGAACAGCGCGGCGGAAACCAGATAGGCCAGTGCGAAAGTGTTGCTCATGTCAGGTCCCCGCTAGTCCTTTTTCTTCTTTTTGAACATGGCCAGCATGCGCTGGGTGACGAAAAATCCGCCGAAGATATTGATCGACGCCAGCACCAGCGCCACGAAGCCGATAAACTTCGCCCCGCCGCTGGCGTCCGGCGAGCCGGCCACCAGCATCGCGCCAATGATGATGATGCCGGAAATAGCGTTGGTCAGCGCCACCAGTGGCGTGTGCAGCGACGGCGTAACGCCCCAGATGACGAAATAGCCGACAAAACAGGCCAGCACGAAAATATACAAAGCAATCATGGGTTCAGTCCTCCAGCAGGAGTTTGCCGCCGTGGGTAATCAGTGCGGCCTTGGTG
>JALXFQ010000137.1 GCA_027067235.1 Gammaproteobacteria bacterium | reverse complement strand
TGGATGATTGTTGGCAGTGTGTTGCTGTTGCTGCTTGCTGCGGTAAGGTCCTGGGCAAACTTTACCCACCCCGGGCTATATGTCGAAGATTCGCTGCACTATTTCAATTATTATTTTGGCGGTCATCAGCCACTGGCCGACATATTGCGCAAACCCAATCAGTATATCGTCCTCGGCACAAATTTTATCGCCTGGCTGGTAGCCAGACTGGACGTCGAATGGCAGCCCTATGTCTATCTGGGCTTTTCCATATTGTTTGCCTGGATCAGCGCGTCCATGATTGCCTTTTCCGGCCTGTTCAGAAACCGCTACGTTATTCTTCTGGCGCCAGCTTTATTGGGGCTGGTCGGGTTCAATCACCTGTATTACTGGGTAACGCTTACTTACCAGATTTTCAATGCAGTCATATTGCTGCTGGCCCTGATGTATTTTCCCACACCGGAAACCAGCCTGCGCAAGGCGGGCTGGATATTTTTCGTCACCCTGCTGATATGGTCCGGACCCTATTCCGTTCTGGCTCTGCCGCTGGCGCTGCTGATGCTGGCGTTCCGGATGTATCCGGCAAAACGTTATCTGTTGTTTTATGTCATGGTCTGCGTTCTGTTTTACTACACGACCCTGAACGGAGGCACTACCGATATCTTTGCCCTGTTCCGGAACGATGTGCGGCAAGTACATTTTGTCAGCTTGCTGTTTGAACAGGTGTGGTTCATGGGCTGGTTCGGGGCGTTGACGGTGGGCAAAGTCGTTCTGTGGCTGTGCGCCATGACGGGCGTGTTTTACACCATGAGAAAAGACCTGGACTATTTGCGCGTCTCCCTGAGTTTTCTGATGATTTCTGTGGTGAATCTGGCCATCTATTTCATGTCGTCGAAATACATGACAATCGACTACTGGCCCAACCACATTTTTATTTCCCAGTATTTCTGGCTGGTTTTCATACTGTATACGTTTGACCGGGCCACGGTTCGCTTTCATCTGGGGCGTCGATGGTCGCTGGCTTTTCTGGCCTTTTTCTCACTGGTCATCTACGCCGACAATGTTGTCAATCCGGAAAAGCGCTACAAGAAAATCCAGACCCATATCCCTTATTTTCTGCACACGATCAAACATTACCAGCAACGCGAAGCAGCACTAACGAAACAGAACAAAAAGCTGCTGATACAGGCTCCCGCCTATAATTTTGTTATCGGACCCACAGTGGTGCTTGGCAGCAAGGCCGCAGACGCCCGACAGATTGGCAGCAGGGAAATCGGCGATGACTATGGGAAGGAATTCATACAACCGCCACGGCCTGCGGAAGCGACTCCCCGGCATCGCTGACAGGCAGCCAGGGCTTCGGGGCGATCTGCGGCCATGATTCCGGCAGACTGTCGAAGTGTCCTATCTTCGAACCGCGGTCAGAAAAGCAGTGGATAGATAAACGGCACGATGTTGATCGGGTTGCGATCCGCGCTGTTGCGGAATCTGGCGACGATTGCTGCGGTTTCGTTTATGGTTCGTACATTGTCTGCCGGATGCGGTCCGCCGTTGGAGCCAATGGCATGGCCGGCATAAGCGATGCCGGGATTGGAGAAATAGGGAATCTGCAGGGCCGGCGTCACGGTTTTTGATACGACAGTGCGGTAGGGATGACTGGGGTATCCGTCGTAGCCAAAAGAATAGTAACTCCAGCTGCGTCCGTGGGCGAAGCCCTGATCCCCCGCGTGATCACAGCCAAGCAAATGTCCCAGTTCGTGGCCGAAGTGGCCGACGTCCAGCAGAGAATCCTGGCGAAGCTGGGAAGTGGCGTGATAATTGTTCACGTTGCCGTGATTGAGAAAAGGATCAACGACGCCGAAAAAGTTGCCTGTCTGGGTGATGTAGAACACGATGTCCGCAGCATACTGGTTTCTCAGCTTCAAAATGCCTGGATCATATTTTGCCCAGTTCAGATCGGCAAAGACGTTGCCGGTTTCGCCATGACTGACTTCTTCCATGGCGACCAGATTGATGCGGGTAACGATGCCGCTACGGGCAAGCGCCTGATTGATCAGTTCCACGCCGGATTCGATCTTGGCCTGGATGCCATTGGTTCCACCAGCGGCGCTGCGGGCTGTCTGGTTATAGGTGACCAGAAGGTCAATTTCCGAACCGTCATCCAGGCTCTTGCTGTTCTTGGCTTGCGGAAGGCTCTGCGGCGATTTGGTTAACGGTGAGGCCGATGGTTCCGGCTCTGTCAACTGACGAGTCGGGTCAATCTCGCCGATACGGTAATTGCCATTGCCAACATATTCGATGTGATACTGTTTGCCGGCGTGATAAACCGTGCCGGCAAGGCTGTCGCCGACGCGTGCCAGAACAACTTCTCCGCCACTGTCGATGACGCCATGCCAGACCAGGTTGCCGGAAGGCGTTTTACGGGCGGATTCCAGCCGGGCGGTCAGTGTTACATCAGCGAACAGATTGAGCTCGATAACAGCAGCGCCAGCCGGCGCAGCGCCGGATTTCGCCGATTTGCCTGGCGATGCAGCCGACAGGGCAGGCATATTCACACGGCCATAACGGTAGCGCTTTATCCACGCTGGTTGCTGGCCCGCCGCGGCTTTTGCCGACAGTTGGATGTTGCCAAACAGCTGTGGCGCCGCCTGGGATGCCTGGCTGGTCGGGGTGAAAGCAGCAATGGCGACGAAAGAGCATAGGCGGGCGATGCTCAGCAAGTATCTGATAGGCATGTCTTGTAATCCCTGTGTATTGCAGCGAAACCAGTCAGGCGGGAAAAACTGTTCCCGATTAAGTCAAGCCTGGCTCGGTGACCCGGCCAAGTTGAAGCAGCGACACTTGGCAGGCGGCGCGTAATGATAAGTCAAATTGAGCGACAGTTCCATTGTCGGTCATTTTTGCAGGGTTCAGGCCGTCGCTGGCGTGGTTCCGCGTATTCTGCGGTACAGCGATGCTGCCACAATGTAGATGACAATGGCTATGGCAAGCGTCGCCTTGAAACCGATATAGATGGTCAGGATGGCGCTGCCGAAACCACCAATGGCGGTAAACAGGCCATTCAGGGCCCAGGCCCAGGCAACGGTACCTTCGGGCCTGTCCTTGATGGCGAATATGCCCATGGGGAAAGCCATCCCCAGAAAGAAAGTCAGTGGAAAAATCAGCGCAGCGCTGAGCATCAGGCGTATTTTTGCCGGGTATCCCAGTATGATTTCAAAAACAGCATGATGCAGCAGTAGAAACAGCAGAGCGGTTACAACGATGCCGACAAAAGGGACGGGCCATCTTTTGCCCGATACCACACCAAACTTTTCTGACATGTAGCTGCCCAGTCCGGCGCCGAACAGGAAGGTAAACACGACGATCGAATAGGTATACAGCGGGTAGCCAATGGGCTTCATGAATATCTGGATATAGGTCAGTTCAAAAGTGATGAAACCGGCGCCGATGGCGGCAAAGTAAGCGAGTGTTGCCGGCTTGTGATCCCAGGGCGTGCGTCCGGCCCTGGACAACAGCAGGGGAACGAAGATGAACAGCAGGGAAAATACCAGCCCGATAAAACCGCTGACCAGCAGATGGGCAATGTCCAGCGGCACGCCGTTGTTAAGCTGGGCGTTGAGAAAACCGGCGATGGATGGCGACATGAAGTGTTCCTTGTCCACTTTTTCTTTCCTTATCCGCTTTCTGATGAAATTGAGGTAAGGCTTGTCGTCTGTTGCCGCGGTAATATCGTAATGGATCGTTGAAACCAGGCTCTTTGGCAGCTTCTCGCCACTGAGAAAAACCGGCGGAAGGTAGTTGTGTTGCGGGTGAATGGGATCGATTTTCAGCGGCCGGCCCTCGAATTTGCGCGCGTCTTTCAGCTCCTGTTCAGTCCACGGCGATGTCTTGATGAGCAGCGTGGGCAGGTAGTCGACCACATTGGCCTCGAACAGAATGACGTGCTTTGCAAAATCGCTGCGGCCCATTTCTTTCCAGGCGCGCGCCGCGGTCACGATCATTCGTTCCGAGATATGGTGGTTGATATGCAGAATGCCGTTGTCTGTCAGATGAGAGAAATATTCCTTGTAGGCCTCCACCGTCTGCAGATTGGTTGGCGCTACCGCGCCGCCGCCCGCGGCAATACTGGACGAGGAGTGGTTACTCATGATCTGGATAATGTCGTATTTCTTGTCGGTGGAGCGCAGGAATGTTCTGCCCTCGCCTTTCATGGCGTTCACCTTGCGGTTTTTGTAGATATGGCCGTTGATCCGGGCGAAGTTGTTCTTGCCGATTTCGACAACCGTGCCGACCAGCTCCACGACATCAACATGTTTTGCGCCATAAGTCAGCGCGGCTCGCGTTTCCAGGCCGCCGCCGCCGCCGATTACCAGCACTTCCTGATCGCTGTCGCGCTTGATGTAGTGCGAGGTCAGGAAAGAGGGCAGGGGAAAGTTTTCCCGCACGTGTCCGGCGTCAAGCCGTTCGCGCAGCTGTTTGAAATTACCGTTATGACGGTAAATCCAGCTTGACTGTGTGCCTCCATCGTAACCGATCCACAGGGGATTTTTTGGGCCGAAATAGACGACATCAATTTTGGAAATCGGATCCCATTTAGAGAAAGTGACGCGACCCTGGGATTCGGCGGTACCCAGGCCTCTTTTGTTGATATGATCCTTGAGCGCCATGGGAGTGATGGCGGTGGCAGCGATGGTAAATGCAGCCAGAGATCCGATAACAATGCGCATGCTTTTTTGACGCGCAAACAGGGCTGCAGAGATCAACGAAAGCGTGACAGCGAGATACAAAAGTTTCTCGCCGCCGATCACGGGCAATACCGGAATGAGAATCAATGTGCCGACCGCGGCGCCAACCAGATCCCAGAAATACAGTTTGCTTATTTTTTCTGCGTAGAGTGAGAAAATAGTGGCAAAAACCAGCCCGGAAAAGAAGAAGGGTATGGCGATAGTCAGATAGAGGGCAGCAAAGAATCCTGCTGATGTCCACTCGAAGTCCATTAGTTTGGAATCGTTGGCGAGATAGTTCAGCATGGGCAGGATCGCGGCGGTAAACAGGCCGAACAGCACGGTATAGATGACAAGCTGATCCCGGACCCTGTCTTTGTCCAGCGGGGGGCGCAACGACATGTAAACACCAGCCAGTCCAAAGGAAAAAATTGCCATGGTGATAATCAGGTAGGCCATGTTCGGGTACCAAATGACGTCGAATACCCGGGTAAGGGTAAGCTCCAGCAGCAGGGTGGTTAACGCCACCAGAAACAGGCCTGTATAAATTCTAATCACGAGTATTTTTCTCCTTCAGACTGCGAGCCAGTGATCTGTTTGGGACTGGCGAAAACAACGGCGCCCGGATGCCAATGCCTGGCGATTGCGGGGCGGCATGCGTCGTTGCGGCCGCGATAATAGGGTATTTGGGGGTGTGAGAAAACCGAACTGGCATTTAATTGCCGTTTCCGCGCTGTTTTTCGGCGCAATAGCTTGTCAGGGGCGGTCTTTGATGCGAATGGAGAGCGTTCATTTGAGCAGAAATTTCCCGCTCACCATATTGAAGCTGTCCGACTGATCGCCCACGCCGGTAAAGGCCATGACAAAGTTTGATTTATCCGGGTGGCCGGTCCATTTGGGCGAAAAATTCCAGAAAAAGGTTTTGTCTGCGTCAGCATCCGCACGCGCACCGGTGGCTGCTGCCCAGTTGCTGTAATAGGCCACTGTTTTCCAGGGGCCCCATGGCCGGGCAGATTCAAACAGACCCATGCGGCCCTGGAAACTGTGCTGGTGTTCCGTCATCAGGAAATAACGCTTGAGGCGGGGCAGATAGATGGCGCTGAGATTCCAGCCGACGCCTCTCTGGTCCCTGAAGACGGCCTTTTTCTGGCCCGGGTTTTCCGACCAGGGCTGACTGACGTTGCCGGTATAGTACTGATAGCGCCCCTTGTGCGCCATTTTCCTGCGGGCAACCCTGATCAGGTAGATGCTGCCGGGTTTCTGTACGCCCAGACCAAAAGCCTGGGGCGGGTGTGCTGTCGGCTGGATGGCATAGAAATAGACAAAGTCCGGATCCAGAGTGGTCGCCTTGATGGCCTGGTAGCTCTGTCCAAACTGGATGAATGTTGGCAACATCAGATCCTCCTTGCGGTGGAAAGAAAGCTGCGAATCATGCCAGCTTGCGCCGTAGTCTCTGGAATAGTACAGGCTGAAACGATGGGTGTTGTGACGGCCCGAACCGGGAGACAGCCAGAGGTACAGTTCATCTTGGCCGTTGTCATCAGAATCCAGGGCAACGACGCCGTAGCTTTTGCCGCAGAGTCTTCCTTCTTGCTCTGCAGACAGGGTCGGGTCAGCGCAATTTTGCGGCGCGCCCAGGTAAACATCCTTACCTTGCAGTTTTCCGTCAACCATCGAAATACGCGACACGCCAAAACTGAGTGGCTGTGCGACTGAATCCCTGCTCCAGCCATGCCCGTCTCCCCACGCTGCATACTGAAAGTCATCGTCGGCCCAGGTCAGTGGCCAGTTGTCGCTGCCGGTGGCGCCTTTCTGGTGGCTGCGCCAGTCAAACTCGATACCCCTGATGAAATCGCTGCAAGGGTAGGGCGCGATATCTTTTCCTTCGCAATGCAGCTCGGCGCTGCGAGCGCAGCCGCCCGCTGCAAGCATCAATACAGCGAACATCCATGGCGGGCAGTTCGGCATCAGGACGCCGGGAGAGTATCTGGCCCGGATCGGCCAGTACGCAGCCGTGGGAATCGGGTGACGCCTTGCTGGATCGGGGTGGTGAGGTGGTTCCGGCTGACTGGCGGGATGGTTACGCTCTCACTGATCCGGTTTGTAGTGACCGGCATGGCTTCAATAAACCCGGTCAAACCCGGTTTTCTCCAGACCCTGCATGAATTGGGTGTCGTCATTGTTGCGCTCTACCGGGTTGTCGTTTCTGGCGATCCAGTTACCGATGGCAAGATAGTCGAT
>JALXFQ010000136.1 GCA_027067235.1 Gammaproteobacteria bacterium | reverse complement strand
TTTCGCATACTGAAGCGGCGTTTTCAGGAAGCGCCCTGGTTCGACTGGCCCGCTGAATACAAGTACCGGCAAGCGGACGCCCTGGCCCGGCTGCGCTTCGAGATGGCCGGGGAATATCGCCATCTGTGTGGCATGCAGTACGAGATTTTTGCCGAGTGGCGGAATGTGCGCCGTCTGGCGGCGAGCAAGCATATCGTCCTGTTTGGCGACATGCCGATTTTTGTCGCTCACGACAGCGCAGACGTATGGGCTCACCGCGACGGCTTTCTGCTGGACGCGGCAGGCAGGCCAAAAGTGGTTACCGGCGTGCCGCCGGATTATTTTTCTGCGGACGGCCAGCGCTGGGGCAACCCCCATTATGACTGGGAGGCCATGGAAAAAGATGACTTCCGCTGGTGGAAAGCTCGACTGAAAGCGCAATTTCAATGGTTTGACATCGTGCGCATTGATCATTTTCGCGGCTTCGAGGCGGTATGGCAGATACCGGTGGAATCGGAAACGGCCATCGACGGTGCATGGGTAAAAGTTCCCGGCGGCAAGCTGCTGCAATCGGTAAAGGACGAGCTGGGCGACTTGCCGCTGGTGGCGGAAGATCTTGGTATAATCACCCCGGAGGTTGAAAAACTGCGCAGGCAGTTCGGCCTGCCCGGCATGTCCGTTTTGCAGTTCGGGTTTGACCATTTCGACGACAACCCGCACAAGCCTGCCAATATCGGCCCGGACCGCGTGGTCTATACCGGTACCCATGACAACGACACCACGCTGGGCTGGTATCAGTCGCTGGACGAGGGCATGAAGCAGTGGGTGCGACACGATCTGGGCGTCGAGCAGGACCACCAGGTGGTGGACGCCATGATCCGGACGGCCATGCGCAGCCAGGGCGTCATGGCGATGATTCCCATGCAGGATTACCTCGGGCTGGGCAGCGAGGCGCGCATGAACGTGCCCGGCACCATCGAGGGCAACTGGCGCTGGGCCTTTGCCTGGGGCCAGGTGGCAGATGACCTGCCGCAAAAAATAAATCAATGGGTTGAAGAAAGCGGGCGCGTTGCGTCGCCCGAAGGAGCATAACCATGTCGTTGAGCCGGCTGCAACAGGGCGCGCACCATGACCCGTTCGATTATCTGGGGCGTCATCCCTATGATGGCGGCTCGGTCATACGGGCCTACATGCCGAGCGCGCAAAAGGTCGAGCTGGTGGGCTACGGCCCGATGAAGCGTATGAAAGGCAGCGATGCCTTTGTCGCCATGATGAACGATGAACAGGCGGCGAAAGTCCCGGATCACTACTTGCTGCGCTGGACCGAAAAAGGCGATGGTTCTACCCATGAGGCAGTCTCGCCCTACAGTTTCCAGCCACAGCTCGGCGAGCTGGATCTGCATCTGTTCAACGAAGGCAAGCACTGGCAGCTATGGCGGGTGCTGGGCGCCAGCATGCGCGAGATTGATGGTGTGTCCGGCTGTCTGTTTGCGGTGTGGGCGCCGGCTGTGCCGCGCGTTAGCGTGGTGGGAAATTTCAATGGCTGGAATGGCCGGCGCCATCCCATGCGCAGCCGCGGCGAATCCGGCGTGTGGGAGCTTTTCATCCCCGGTCTGCAGCCGGGTGACGCCTATAAATACGAGATACTCACGGAAGACGGCGCTTTGCTGACCAAGACCGATCCCTATGCGCGGCGCATGGCGTTGCGGCCGGACACGGTTTCCATCATTGCCGCCCGGCAGGCCTACGCGTGGGCGGATGCGGATTGGATCAGGGAGCGCGAGCAGTGGGACTGGCAGCACCAGGCTTCCAGCGTCTACGAGGTACATGCCGGCTCCTGGCGGCTGAAGCCGGATGGTTCGTTTTTGAGCTATCGCGAACTGGCGGATCAGCTGGTGGATTATGTGGTTGGGCTCGGTTATACGCACATCGAGTTATTGCCGGTAATGGAGCATCCGCTGGATGAATCCTGGGGTTATCAGGTAAGTGGTTACTATGCGCCCACGTCCCGTTTCGGCGAGCCCGATGATTTTCGCTATTTTGTCGATCGTTGCCATCAGGCCGGTCTGGGGGTGCTGCTGGACTGGGTGCCCGCGCATTTTCCGAAAGACGAATTTGCACTGGCGCGCTTTGTCGGCAAGCCGCTGTACGAACATGCCGACCCGAAGCGCGGCGAGCATCGCGACTGGGGCACGCTGATTTTCGACTACGGACGAAATGAGGTGCGTAATTTTCTTATTGCCAACGCCCTGTACTGGATCGAGGAGTTCCACATTGACGGTCTGCGCGTCGATGCGGTGGCCTCCATGCTGTATCTGGATTATTCGCGCGAGGACCACGACTGGACGCCCAACGAGTTCGGCGGCCGTGAAAATCTGGAGGCCATTGCCTTCCTGAAACAGATGAACGAGGTGGTACACGCCCGTTTTCCCGGTGCGCTTACGGTGGCGGAGGAATCCACTGCCTGGCCCATGGTTTCGCGCCCGACCTACATGGGCGGGCTGGGTTTTTCCATGAAATGGAACATGGGCTGGATGCACGATACCCTGTCCTACATGGAAGTGGATCCGGTGTATCGCAAATACCACCAGGATCAGCTCACTTTCAGCCAGATATATGCTTATACGGAAAACTTTGTGTTGCCGTTTTCCCATGATGAAGTGGTGCATCTGAAAAAAAGCATGCTCGGCAAGATGCCGGGCGACATATGGCAGAAGTTTGCCAATCTGCGACTGCTGTATGCCTACCAGTATGCTCATCCCGGCAAGAAGCTGCTGTTCATGGGGTCGGAAATCGGCCAGTGGCGGGAATGGAACGCCAAGGAGGAGCTGGACTGGTCGTTGCTGGAATTTCCCACCCACGAGGGTCTGCACAATCTGGTGAGCGACCTCAACCGACTGTACCGGGAACAACCCGCCCTGCATCATTTTGATTTTGAACAGCAGGGCTTTCAGTGGATGGACTGCCACGATGCCGAGCAGTCCGTGATCAGCTTTCTGCGCAAGGATGCGGCTGGAAATGCGTTGATCTGCGTGTTCAATTTTACGCCGGTGGTGCGCGAAGCCTACCGTATCGGCGCGCCCCAGGCTGGCAGCTATCTGGAAATACTGAATACCGATTCAGCTTATTATGGTGGTTCCGATGTTGGCAATGGCGGTAAAATCAGCGCTCGTGATGTCCCCTGGATGGGGTTTGAGCATTCGCTGGAGTTGCGGTTGCCGCCACTGGGGGCGTTGTTGCTGAGGAAGCCATGAAATGAAGGTGTTGTTTGCCGCGTCCGAGGCTTATCCGCTGATCAAGACCGGCGGCCTGGGTGATGTTATCTACAGTCTGCCGCACGCCCTGCAGCGCCAGGGCGCGGATGTGGGGCTGGTGCTTCCCGCCTACCGCGCGGTACTGGAGAAGCTGAAAAACACCCGCATACTGGGCTGGCTGGACGTGCCGGGTGAAGGACGCCTGTTCAGTGCCCGCATTGTCGAGGGCAATCATGACGAGCTGGGCATTCCCCTGCTGCTGGTGGATATTGCCGAGCTGTTCGACCGCCCGGGCAACCCCTACCAGCATCCGGACGGTTATGACTGGCCGGACAACGCCGAGCGCTACACGGTATTCGCCCGCGCCGTGACGCTGCTGGCCATGGACAGACTCAAGCTCGGCTGGAAACCTGACGTGGTGCATTGCCACGACTGGCAGACTGGCCTGATTCCGGCCATGCTGCACATGGAAAGCGATGCCCCGAAGTCAGTGTTCACTATCCACAACCTGGCCTATGGCGGGCTTTTTCCCCAGGCCGAATACATCAAGCTCGGGTTGCCGGCAAGCTGGTGGTCATCGGACGGCATCGAGTTCTATGGCAGCATGTCCATGCTCAAGGCCGGTATTGTTTTCGCCAACCAGGTAACCACGGTCAGCCCCACTTATGCGCGCGAGATTCTGACGCCCGAATACGGTTATGGCTACGAAGGCGTGCTCAAATCCATACAGTACAAGTTTCGCGGCATTCTCAATGGCGTCGATCCGGAAGTCTGGAATCCGCGCACCGACGAATTCATCCCGTTCCACTATTCGGTTCAACATGGCTATCTGCGCGGCAAGCGTCAGAACAAGAAAGCCCTGCTCGGCAACATGGGCGTGCGCGCCGGGGAAAAAACGTTACAGCGTCCGCTCATGGGTTTCGTCGGTCGACTGGTGGAACAGAAAGGCATAGATCTGCTGCTGGACACCATGCCGAAGCTGATCAAGTCTTCCAACGCCCTGTTTGTGTTCCTGGGTACCGGACAGTCCTGGTACGAGACGCGGTTGCAGGCGCTGGCCAGGAAATACCCCGGCAGGGTGCTGGTTCATCTGGGTTATTCCGAACCGCTGGCCCATCTGGTGGAGGCCGGGGCGGACATGTTCCTGATGCCCTCGCGTTTCGAGCCCTGCGGACTGAATCAGTTGTACAGCCTGGCCTACGGCACTTTGCCCGTCGTCCATGCCACCGGCGGCCTGGCCGATACCGTGGTGGACGCGACGCCGGAAAACGTCAAGAACAAGACAGCCACCGGTTATGTTTTCCCGGATCAGACGGCGCAAAGCCTGATGGGCGCCATCGAGCGCGCGTTGGCTGACTATGGACACACGGCGCGCTGGCGGCAACTGGTGCGCACGGCCATGCGTCAGGACTTCAGCTGGGACAAATCAGCGAAAGAATATCTGAATCTTTATAGCGGTGGCGGCTAAACGGTGGGTGTTCAATACAAAAAGTCTGGTAGATGATCACGGATGTCGTCCGGCGTTTCGTTTGCCAGATCCTTGTCAACTTCGGCGCTGATTTTCTCACGCACACCCTTGTCCAGATTGTCCCGCAATAAACCGAGAAACTGCGGTGGCGCGGCGAGAACCAGCTTGTCGTATGCGCCGGTCCGGGACTGTTCCTGCAGAAAATCACACAGCTGTTTGGCGAAGCGGATGGACTCCATCTTTTTTGCATCTACCTCGTTCTCCATGGCATGGCGGCCGGAGCCGGTGCTGTCAAAAGCGCGGCCGGGCGCATCGGCATACAGTTCGCTGTCTTTCATGCGCGCTTCAGGATGATCCAGCCGGGTTACCGGTTGTAGGGGCCCAACCCGGTTTGGCGATTCAAAAATTTGCGCTCGGCTGCCATCAGCAGCGACGACCCAGACTATCGACATATTCATCTCCTTGTTTGAACAGGGTATCTTATTTTCAACTGAGGGCACACCCCGTGGATTCAAGGAAGCAACAGCAATAGCTCATTGAGGTAACGATAGCCTCTATCCGTAGCACGGATGACGGACTCCGATCGTTCAATCAGTTGCCTGCTTTCAGCTTTCTCCAGGGCTTTCATCAAAATCGAACCGGGCAGCCCGGTGGATTTGGCGAACAAACCTGGCCGGAAGCCCGATTTCAGGCGCAGGGCGTTCATCAGAAACTCAGTGACCAGGTCGTCATCGTCCAGGGAGTGATGCTCAGAAATGCAAGCTTCGCTGCCCGCCTGTTGCATATATTCAACCGGGTGGCGCAATTTAGATGATCGCGTGACGCCATTATGCTGCGTGATTTTACCATGTGCACCAGCGCCAATGCCGAGATAGTCGCCAAACTCCCAGTAGTTGCGGTTGTGGCGGCATTGGTGGCCGGGCCGGGCGTAGGCCGACACCTCGTAGCGTTGGAAGCGATGCGCATCCAGCAGATCAGTAATGGCCTCCTGCATCTCCCACTGCAGCTCATCTGCCGGTAACGATGGTGGAGAATGGTGAAATGCTGTATTCGGCTCCAGAGTCAGCTGATAAGCGGATATATGCTCTGGGTCGAGAGTAAGCGCTTGCTCTATATCCGCCAGCGCCTGTTGCAGGCTTTGCCCGGGCAGACCGAACATGATGTCCAGGTTGATGTTATCAAACCCGGCATCGCGCGCGAGCCGAAAAGCCTCCACCGCCTGACCGGCAGTATGAATACGCCCCAGCGCCGCCAGTTTTTCGTCATCGAACGACTGCAGGCCCAGAGACAACCGGTTGACGCCGGCCTCGCGGTAGCCGGCAAAGTTGCCCGCGTCGGCTGTTCCGGGATTGGCTTCCAGAGTGATTTCCGCCCGCGGCGACAGGGCGACACGAGCGCGAGTACCGCGCAGCAGGCGATCGATAGCCGCGCCGGAAAACAGACTGGGCGTACCGCCGCCAATGAATACCGTCTGAACTGACCGTCCCCAGACCCGGGGCAGATCATGCTCCAGATCCCGTAGCAGGCTATCGACATAGGCGTCCTCGTCGATAACAGATTTCACGGCATGGGAATTGAAATCACAATAGGGGCATTTGCGTATGCACCAGGGAATGTGGACATAGAGGCTGAGAGGGAGGGATTGCATGTGGCTATTGTACAGCCGGTGGCCGCGCTCAAGGACGCAAAATCTTGTCGTCAGGCGTAAAATGGTTTTCTGTTGTAACAGGATGCAGAAAAAGTCCTTCCCTGGGCTTTTTCAATCACGGAAGCGGAAAACGCGGTTTCCCGCTTCCTTCATTTTCAATGGCTTACAGCCATTAAAAATGGCGGAACATCCCTGCTAAGGAGAGTTTATGTACGCTGTTATTTTCAGGGCAAAGATCGCCCGGCTGGATGAGCAATACGCCGGCATGGCAGAGCGAATGCGGGCGCTCGCATCAGACAAGTATGGCTGCCTCGGTTTCTCGTCAGTTGACGACGGTAAGCATGAAATCGCCATTTCCTACTGGGCCAGCATGGAAGATATTGCCGCGTGGAAAAATGACCCGGAGCACAAGCAGGCTCAGAGGCTCGGGCGAGAACGCTGGTATAGCGATTACCAGGTGGAAATTACGGAAATCGTGCGTAGCCGCAAAAGTGGCTGATGCGTTTATGCCGCCAGCAAGGCAGCCAGTTTCGCCAGCGCCTGTCCGCGGTGGCTGAGCCGGTTTTTTGTGGCGGCGGATAGCTGCGCGGCGGTGCATTGGTGCTGCGGCACCCAGAATACCGGGTCGTAACCGAAACCGTTGT
>JALXFQ010000135.1 GCA_027067235.1 Gammaproteobacteria bacterium | reverse complement strand
AGATGACGACAATGAATGATGCGCTCACCATCGCGGGCGTGGAATACCGCTCCCGCTTGCTGGTGGGCACGGGCAAATACCGGGACATGCAGGAAACCGGCGAGGCCATCGAGGCCAGCGGCGCGGAGATCGTCACTTTCGCCGTGCGCCGCTCCAATATCGGCCAGAACACCAACGAGCCGAATTTGCTGGACGTGGTTTCGCCGGACAGATATACCCTGCTGCCCAATACGGCAGGCTGTTACAACGCCAAAGACGCCGTGCGCACCTGCAAACTGGCTCGCGAGTTGCTGGACGGCCACGATCTGGTCAAACTGGAAGTACTGGGCGACGAGAAAACCCTGTTTCCGCATCTGCAGGAAACCTACATCGCCGCCGAAGAACTGGTGAAAGACGGTTTCAAGGTCATGGTTTACACCAACGACGACCCCATCGCGGCGAAAACGCTGGAGGACATGGGCTGCGTGGCGGTGATGCCGCTGGCCGCGCCCATCGGTTCCGGCCTTGGCATCCGCAACCCCTATAACATCCGCAGCATCGTCGAAAACGCCCATGTGCCGATACTGGTGGATGCCGGTGTCGGCACCGCCTCGGACGCGGCGGTGGCCATGGAGCTGGGCTGCGACGGCATATTGATGAACACCGCCATCGCCGACGCGCAAAAGCCGGTACTGATGGCCTCGGCCATGAAAAAAGCGGTGCAGGCCGGGCGCGAAGCTTATCTGGCCGGGCGTATGCCGCGCCGGCAGTATGCCTCGGCTTCTTCGCCGATTGACGGCACGTTTTTCTGAACCAGAATTGTGGGAACGGCGTGCTCGCGGAGATTGTTCGGGCGCATGGGTTTCTGATACCCCGCAATCACAGCGAAGGCTCCGCTCCAACGCAAACCATATGACCGACCCCAGACATCGCCCGATCCGCTCCTATGTCCGCCGGGAAGGCAAGATCACCCGCGGCCAGCAGCGCGCGCTGGACGAACTCGGGCCGACTTATCTGCTGCCCGTTTCAGGCGAACTGGATTTCCCGGCCATCTTCGGCAATGACCGCCCCGTGGTTCTGGAAATCGGTTTCGGCAATGGTCTCAGTCTTGCTGAAATGGCGCAGAATGATTCACGGCGCAACTACATCGGCATCGAGGTTTATCGACCCGGCGTCGGCAGTCTGCTGATTCAGATACGCCAGCGCGGACTGACCAATTTGCGCGCCATCCAGGCCGATGCGGTGGAAGTGCTGGCAAAGCAGATCGCCGACGCCAGTCTCGACGCCGTACAGATTTATTTTCCCGACCCCTGGCACAAGGCGCGGCACAACAAGCGCCGCATCATCCGGCCGGAATTCGTGGATTTGATCGGCAAAAAACTCCAGCGCGGCGGCACTGTACACATTGCCACCGACTGGGAAGACTACGCCGAACACATCATGGCCGTCATGAGCGCGGCCAGCGGTTTTACCAACAGCGCCGGCGAAGGCAGATTCTCGCCGCGGCCGGCGCAGCGCCCGCTGACCAAATTCGAGCAGCGCGGCCAGCGTCTGGGGCACGGGGTATGGGATTTGATTTTCCTGAAAACTTGAAAAGGCGGCCAAAGGGCCGCCTGTTAAAGCTTTGCTGACGGGTTTATTTGGCCACTTCCAGCAGTTCGATCTCGAACATCAGCGGCTCGTTGGGGCCAATGACTCCGCCCATACCGGTCTTGCCGTAAGCCAGATCCGAGGGAATGGCGACTTCCCATTTGGCGCCTTCTTTCATCATCGGCACAATTTCCTGCCAGCCCTTGATGACGCCATTTACCGGAAACTCGGCCGGCTTGCCGCGCTTGTAGGAGCTGTCGAATTCCTTGCCGTTTCTGAGCGTACCCCTGTAGTTCACCTTCACCTTGTCGGTCAGTTTGGGCTGTTTGCCCTTGCCGGCCTTGATGACATGATAATAGATACCACTGTCGGTCTTCTTGGCGCCCTTTTTCTTGCCCCACTCGGCCAGAAATTTTTCGCCTTCGATCCTGGCTGCCTCAGCCTTCTTGTCCGCTTCCGCCTGCAGTCTTTGCTGCTGCTCTTTCAGCACGGCGGTCATTTCTTCCTCGGACAGGGCCGGTTTTTTGCCATTGACCATGTCGGCGATGCCGTCAATGATTTTCCCCTTGTCATAGTCGCCGGGAATCTGGTCGATACGGGCCTTGATCTGGCGCCCCAGTATCATGCCCATGGCATAGCCTTCTTTCTGTGCCTGACTGCCCAGTCTGGCGTCGGCCAGGGCAATGCTGCCGGTCAGTGTGGTCAGTGCAACGGCGAATAGTACTTTTTTGAACATGGTTATCCTTTATCTTCATGGTTGAGGCCATTACGACCCCGGGTTTTGTGCCGGGTTCATGATCCTTGCGGAAATTTAACCGCTCAGCCGACCCGGACAGTTCTTGC
>JALXFQ010000134.1 GCA_027067235.1 Gammaproteobacteria bacterium | reverse complement strand
GAACAGCGCGCCCTGTTGTGCGACCCGCAAACCAGCGGCGGATTGCTGGTGGCTGTGAGCAAGAATGCCCTAGATGATTTTCTCGCCGTTACCCACCGGCATGGCCTCAACCTGCAACCCATCGGCCGCATGACTGATGACAAAACCGGAGCCATCATTGAAGTCGCATAAGGTGGATTTCGAGCTGGATATTCCGCTGCCGGCATTGCGCAGCGATCTCGACCTGCCGGTAATCTCCGATTTGCGCGAGCTGTTTCTGCAAAACCGGCCCATGATCGACACCCGCGCCCCGGTGGAATTCGCCCAGGGCAGTTTCCCCGGCGCGGAGAACCTGCCACTGCTCAGCGACGACGAGCGCGAGCAGATCGGTATCTGCTATAAGCAGAAAGGCCACGACAGCGCAGTAAAACTGGGCGCGCGGCTGATTGATGAGGCGTCGAAACAGGCCCGCGTGGCGCGCTGGGCGCAATTCATGCAGGCCCATCCGAACGCGCTGCTGTTCTGTTTTCGTGGCGGCATGCGCTCGCGCGTCAGCCAGCAATGGCTGTACGAGGAAACCGGCATTGCCTGCCCGCGCGTGGAAGGCGGCTACAAGGCCATGCGGCGTTTTCTCATTGGCATCATCGAAGACTATGCCGCCAAGCCCGACGCCGTGGTGCTGGGCGGCCGCACCGGTTCCGGTAAAACCGTGTTGCTCAAGCGCCTTGCCAGCCATATTGACCTGGAAGGCCGCGCCAACCATCGCGGCTCTGCTTTTGGCCCCACCGCCACGCCGCAGCCGCGACAGATCAACTTCGAGAACCAGCTTGCCATCGACCTGCTGCAACAACAGGAAGCCGGGCGCGAAAAACTGGTTTTCGAGGATGAAGGCCCGAACATCGGCTCCGTGCGTACGCCCCTGCCGCTTTACAATCGCCTGCAGCAAGCGCCGCTGGTCGTCATGCGCGTCAGCGACGAGGAACGCGAAAACAACAGCCTGAAAGAATACATTGCCGATTCCCACGCCGATTTCATGCGCACCTACGGCGAACAGGACGGCTTCGAGCGCTTCGCTGATTATCTGCTGGACAGCATCGACAAAATACGCAAGCGCCTCGGCGGCGACCGTCACCAGCAAATGCGCGCATTGATGGAAAGCGCCATCGAAATGCACCGCGCCAGCGGCGAAATCGACGCCTACCGGCCCATTATCCGCAGCCTGCTGCTGGATTATTACGACCCCATGTACGACTACCAGATCAGCAAAAAGCGCCAGCGGGTGGTGTTTGAGGGAAACGCTGATGAGGTGTACGAGTTTTTGCGCGGTGGCCAGGCATCCGCCATCGCACCCTTACAGGCACCCGGTCAATGAATAAAACCATGACCCAGCGCGATCTTTCGGTGCTGTGGCACCCCTGCACCCAGATGAAGGATCACGAACTGTACCCGCCCATACCCATCAAATCCGGGCGCGGCGTGTGGCTGGAGGACTTTGACGGCAATCGCTACATCGACGCCATTTCCTCCTGGTGGGTCAACCTGTTCGGCCACGCCAACCCGGTGATTAACGAGGCCGTGAAAAAACAGATCGACCAGCTCGAACACGTTATTCTGGCCGGCTTCAGTCACGAGCCGGTGATTCGCCTGTCGGAAAAACTGGTGGAGATCACGCCGCCGGGGCTGGACCGGGTATTCTTCGCCGACAACGGTTCATCGGCCATCGAAGCGGCGCTGAAAATGAGCTTTCATTACTGGCGCAACACCGGCAAGGGCGAAAAAACCCGTTTCATCACCCTGTCCAACAGCTACCACGGCGAAACCCTGGGGGCGCTGGCCGTGGGCGATGTGGAACTGTACAAGGAAACCTACAAACCGCTGCTGATGGACGTGATTACCGTGCCATCGCCCGACTGCTATCAGCGTGAATCAGGGCAAAGTTGCGAACAGCACTCCGCCGCCATGTTCCGGCACATGGAGCGCGCACTGGAGCAACACGCGCACGAAACCTGCGCCGTCATTGTCGAGCCGCTGGTGCAATGCGCCGGACACATGCGCATGTACCACCCGGTATACCTGAAACTGCTGCGCGAAGCCTGCGACCGCCACGGCGTTCACCTCATCGCCGACGAAATGGCCGTGGGCTTCGGCCGCACCGGCACCCTGTTCGCCTGCGAACAGGCTGGCATCACGCCCGATTTCATGGGCCTGTCAAAGGGGCTCACCGGCGGCTATCTGCCCATGGCCTGCATACTCACCCGCGACCAAATCTACCAGGCCTTCTACGACGACTACCAGAACCTCACCGCCTTCCTGCATTCGCACAGCTACACCGGCAACCCGCTGGCCTGCGCCGCTGGCCTGGCCTCCATGTCGATATTTGAAAACCAGCCGGTATTGGCAAACAACCGCAAACTGGCGCAGCGCATGGCCGAA
>JALXFQ010000133.1 GCA_027067235.1 Gammaproteobacteria bacterium | reverse complement strand
AGGACCAGGCCAAGCTGTATCTGGGGCAGGTGGCTGAAGCACGCAAGCAGTACGACAAGGCGATCAAGTGGTACGGGGCGGTGAAAAATCCGGAATTGCAGATGGAGGCCCGTCTGCGCCTGATTGGTGCCACGGCCAACAAGGGCGATGTGGATGGCGCCCTGAAACTGCTGGATGCGACGCCGGCATTTGATCGCGAACAACGCATACAGATCTATCTCAGCCGCGAGAACATCTACCGTCAGGCCGGTCGCGACAAGGAAGCCATGGCGGTGCTGAACAAGGCATTGAAAGAATATCCTGATGATCCCGACCTGCTGTATTCCCGCGGCCTGATCGCCGCCAATCTGCACGACATCGCGCTGGCCGAGAAGGACTTGCGCGAAGTGTTGAAGCTGGAACCGGACAATGCCCATGCCATGAATGCGCTGGGCTATACCCTGGCCGACGCCACCGATCGCTATGATGAGGCGCGCCAGTTGATCAAGCGGGCGCTGGAGCTGAGGCCGGATGATCCGTTTATACTCGACAGTCTGGGCTGGGTGGAATACAAGCTGGGTAACACGGACCAGGCCATCGAACTGCTGCGCAAGGCCATGAAAGAAAAATACGATCCGGAAATTGCCGCCCATCTGAGCGAAGCGCTGTACAGCAAGGGTGACAGAAAGGCCGCGCAGGCGTTGCTGAGCAAGGCGCTGGCCGATGATCCGAAGCACGAGGCATTGATCAAGGCGGCCGAGAAAATCGGCCAGTGAAGCGTCTGGTTGTCGCAGCGCTGGTACTGCTGTCCGGTTGCGCTCTGCCCACGCCACCACCCCCGGTCGATTCTCCCGAACAGGTCTGGAACGAGCAGCGCGCCCGCCGCGAAGCCATTTCTCGCTGGACCGCGACCGGAAAACTGGCCCTCAATACGCCGGTAACAAGCGGTACGGCCAGCTTCGACTGGCACCATTCCCCCGAGCAGGACACCTTGAACATTCACGGTCCCCTGGGTGGCGGCCACGCGCGTCTGGTGGCCAACAGCGACGGAGTCTTTCTTACCGACAGCATGGGCAAGCAATATGCCGACCACAATGCCGAAACCCTGCTGATGAATGCGCTGGGTTGGGAAATACCGCTTGGCGGCCTGCATGCCTGGGTGCGCGGCGTGCCGCTGGCGGATGTGCTCTACGTCTATGAGCTGGACGAAAGCGGGCGCTTGGCCAGACTGAATCAGGATGGCTGGGAAATCAGGTATCGCGCCTGGAGCGATGTCAACGGCGTGGAAATGCCGCGCAAGATCTTCATGAAAACGCTGCCCGTTACCAACGAGCCGGCGGATCCCATTGACGTGCGGCTGGTCATCCGCCAGTGGAAACTGCAATAAGCCACTGGCCGGCACCGGCCAAAATCAACCTGTTTCTGCATGTTACCGGTCGCCGCGATGACGGTTATCACGAACTGCAAACACTGTTTCAGTTTGTTTCGCTGGAAGACACGCTGTCAGTGGAAATAACCAGCGAGCCCGGTATCCGCCTGCGTCAGCCGACGCCGGGCGTGGCCGAAAAAGACGACCTGATCGTGCGGGCCGCAAAAAAACTCCAGCAGGCCACTGGTTGTGAACGCGGCTGTATTCTGCAACTGGACAAGCGTATTCCCATAGGCGCCGGCCTCGGGGGCGGCAGCTCCGATGCCGCAACCACCTTGCTGGTGCTGAACTATTTGTGGAATACGGGCCTGAGCCGCTCCGAGCTGGCGCAGATCGGTAACCAGCTGGGGGCCGACATACCGGTTTTCGTGCACGGTCACGCGGCCTGGGCGGAAGGAACCGGCGAGCGTCTGACCCGCATGGACTTGCCGGAGAACGAACTATTGCTGGTTGTGCCGCCCGTTCACGTCGAAACAGCCAAAATATTTAACCATCAGCGATTGACAAGGGATACTCCGGCGAAGAAAATACGCGCCTTTCGTCCGGACGCTGCGCATGGCGAGTTTCATAATGATCTTGAAGCAGTGGTCAGAATGGAATATCCCGTGGTGGACGAGGTTATGCAATATCTCAGTCCATGGGGGATGCCGGTCATGACCGGCAGTGGATCAGGCGTATTTCTGGCGCCGGCAGACAGGCAATCCGCGCAACAGGCGAGAAAATCCATGCCGGCAAGCTGGAAAAGCTATCTGGTCAGGGGCTACAACAGACATCCTCTGGCGGGTTTGTAGCGTTATTGGGCCGCCGCCAGGCTCCGCATCCACGGATGCTGAATAGAGCAGCGGCCCCACATGCGGAGGAGCCTCCGGCATGAAACGATGCACCGGCGCAAAAGAGTCAAGCGTCGGGCGTATTTGCCAGATTTATTGGGCCGTCGCCAGGCTCCGCATCCACGGATGCAGAAAAGAGCAGCGGCCCCACATGCGGAGGAGTCTCCGGCATGA
>JALXFQ010000132.1 GCA_027067235.1 Gammaproteobacteria bacterium | reverse complement strand
TCGCCCGCAGCAGCGGCAGAAGCGTATCTGGTGTCAAAAGCGCTCATGGACGATACCAGCGATGTGGAAAAAGCCTATCTCGACGCCCTGGCTGACAAACTGGGCATCGACCGGCAACAGCGCGCATCGCTGGATGCGCAAATTTAGGATAACATTTTGATCAAGCAAACTCTCATCAGCGGCCTGCGCAATGGCCTCGGCGCCATTATCGTCGGCATCGACAAACTCACCCGCCCCACTCCCATGGAACGCAGTCCGGAGCAGCAGACGGAAGTCGAGAAACAACTGCAAAACATGAGCATCTACCAGTTCACCGGCTGCCCGTTCTGCGTCAAAACCCGCCGGGCCATGCACCGCCTCAACCTGCCCGTCGAATACCGCAACGCCAGACAATCACCCTGGCGCGAGGAACTGGAACAGGGCGGCGGCAAAATTCAGGTGCCGTGTTTGCGCATTGATGATGGCAGCGAGACGCGCTGGATGTATGAATCCGGCGATATCATCCGGTATATGCAGGAGCGGTTTGGCAAAGGATGATAAACACGACTGACGCGCGCCTGCGCCTATAATAATAAATAGGCATCTGTTACTATCGCGCGTCATGAAAAAGCTGATTTCGATATTTATCACAACGTTATTGATAAATACCGCCGCATTCGCGAGCACCACGGATAATGATCTGCTATTAACGATAGTCCCGTTGATTGCGGCGGCGCAGAAGTGTGATCCCGCCAAGCTGTCGACGTGCAAAACACCCGCAGCTTGTAAAAAAGCCGGAGCCTACTGGTACGAGAAGAAGTGCAATGCTATTGCGTTAGGCTTGCGGGAAATCCGGAAGATGGCGGGAACTTGGACGTTTCAGTACACCTTCGACAACGGTAACCAGACATCTTTCCCAACCAAATATAGCTTCGACGCAAAGTCCATACACGCAGGAAACAAGCCGGGCGAATACACAATATCCGGAAAGGACGTGACTTTTTTCCGGCAGCATTTTGCAAGCGCGACTTACGCTGAAGGTATTATATACGTCCACGTTCCGGAATATACTTCTACGAGTCCCGACGGAAGCATTTCAATTCCATCTGGTGGGGACCAGTGGTACATGAGTTTTCTTAATGATCGTACAATGGTTGGCCTGCACTGGAATGACCGACTCCCCAGACCTATCTCACTAGGCGGCGCGCCAGACCCGGCGACCTACATGGATCCAGCTTTCGCAACGAAACAGTGATTAGTTTCCAGATAACTCAATCTCCCCCGTCACCGTAACATCAATTGTCTGCTCCCCCGGCTCCAGTACGGGCGGCGCGACGCTGGCTTTCATGCGCGCCATTTCCATCATCGGATAGGGTTCGCCGGGCAGTGGTTCACCGCCGCGTATATTGAGGCGAATGAGTTTGTACTGGCTGAAACCCATATTTTGCGCGATGCCGCTGGCGCGGCTGCGGAATTTCTTCAGCGCTTCGCCTATCAGTTTGTCGCGCGCGGCTTCACGGGCGGCATCGGACACTTCATAGCCCAGCGAGTTAAGACCCAGGCGTTCCTGAACTTTGCCCAGCGCGGCGCTCAGCACTTCGGCGTTGGCGCTTTCAAGGCGAACAGTCTGGCGTACGCGCCACAGGTTACTGCGTTCGCCCTTGCGGTAAACCGGCTGGGTGGCGTAGTTTTGCGTGGTGAAGATGATTTCCGGTGTCTGCTTGATGAGCGTGGACGCCCAGCGAATGTCGGCATTGACCTTGTTGGCCAGTATGGCAAGGTCTTTGCCGGTCGCTTCCGAGAACAGCGTCGCCACCAGCGTATCATTGGGCACGTCTTCGCTGGCGGAAACGCTGAAACCCACATGGTTTTCCACAGGCTTGTCATCAGCGAACAGCGGAACCACGAAAAACAAGGATAAAATGATCGAAATCAGACGCATGTGACCTCTCCCCGAGGTTGTTTTTGAAAGTGTTAGAACCTGCCCGCAGCGCGGTAGTTCAATTCAGTTTTTTGCCGGGCGGCGCAGAGCCGGTCGGACTCTGCCAGGGATGGGCATTGTCCCAACCGGTTTTCGGCAATATGTCCACCAGTATCTTGCTCAGCATGTGCAGCACGTTATTGTCCAGATTGAAATTGACGCCTTTGCCGTCGGCGGCGTGCATGCTCAGCAAATAGCCGCCTTCTTTTTTGACCTTCAACTGCGCCTTGGTCAGCAAGGTCGCCTCCTCACCCAGCGGAAAGGCCGCTGCCTTTTCCTGAAACGGGCGCTGCATGTCCACTTTTTCCGCCGCGGCTTCCAGCTGAAAATCCAGCACGGCCTTGCGGGTTTCAGTTGATGGCTGCTGCGCCACATCCGGATTGGCGCGCAGACCTTTCTGCAGCAGCGGCCACAGGCCTTGGGTAAAACGGCGAGTCAGCCAGAAACGAAACTCTTCCCTGGCGGTGGTGTTGACGCGCAACACCAGACGATCCTGCGAAGCGTCGTAGCTCACCTGTATCTGAGACAGCGCCGACATGCCAGGCCTCTGCTACCTGAACACGACAGTCTTGTTGCCATCAACAAACACCCGTCGTTCAATGTGGTAACGCACGGCGCGAGCCAGGGCGACATTTTCCATATCGCGCCCGGCCGCGATCAGGTCACGCGGCTGAAATGTGTGGTCTACCCGGTCTACCACCTGCTCGATAATCGGCCCTTCGTCCAGATTGGAGGTGACATAATGCGCCGTCGCGCCAATGAGCTTGACGCCGCGCTGCCAGGCCTGATGATAGGGCCTCGCGCCCTTGAAGCCCGGCAGAAACGAGTGATGTATGTTGATGCAGCGCCCGGCCAGCGCCTCGGATGTTTGCGCCGACAGGATCTGCATGTAACGCGCCAGCACCACCAGTTCGGCATCGGTTTCTCCGACCAGTTCCAGCAGGCGCTGTTCCTGTTGTGCCCGGGTTTCCGGCGTTACCGGCAGATGCACGAAACGAATCCCTTCACGCTCCACCATGGGCCGCAGATCCTGGTGATTGGACACCACCGCCACAATGTCGATGAACAGCTCGCCCTTGCGCTTGCGGTACAGCAGGTCATCCAGGCAATGATCGGCCTTCGACACCAGGATCACCGTGCGGGTGGGAATGCCGGCGTCGCGCACACACCATTGCATGTCGAATTTGTCGGCTACGGCGGCGAAATCACGTTTCAGCGTGTCTATTTTCGGCGATTTGTCGGGATCAAGCCGAAACACCACGCGGCAAAAGAAACGTCCGGTGGCTTCGTCGTCGAACTGCGCCATTTCGGCGATATAGCCCTCGCGTTCGGCCAGAAAACCGGTAATGGCCGCCACCACGCCGACCATGGCCTGGCAGGTGACGGTAAGAATAAAGCTCGGTTGATCGCTATTTGTCGCCAATGAGGAACTCCCTGATAATTTCCGTGACGCGCCCGGGTTGTTCATGGTGCAGCCAGTGACTGGCATGGTCAAGCGTCACCATCCGCGCCGCCGGAAAGCGCCGCTGTATTTCAGGCAAATGTCTGTCCTGAATATAATCGGAATCGCCACCGCGCACAAAGCGGGTTTCGCCCTCGAATGTCCGACCGGCCAGTTCGGGAAAATCGCTGATTGCGGGCATGGCGCGCGTAATCACCGGCAAATTGATACGCCAGCGGTAGCCGCCGGGCGTTTTTTCCAGATTCTGCAGCAGAAAGGCTCTGACCTCCGGCGCGGGTATTTGCCTGGCAAGCTGCTTGTCCGCGTCGGCGCGTTTTTTCACCGCCGCCAGATCCAGTTGATTCAGCGCCGTCAGCAAGACACCGAACCGGTCGGGATACCGGACTGGCGCAATGTCCAGCACCACCAGCCTGCGAACACTGGCCGGGTGCAGCAGCGCCAGCGTCATCGCCACCTTGCCGCCCATGCTGTGGCCAACAATATTTGCAGATTCGAGCCCTTGCTGCGCCATGAAATCCAGGATGTCCTGCGCCATTTCAGCGTAAGTCATGGTGTCTGTATGCGGCGAACGGCCATGATTGCGCAAATCCAGCGTGAATAGCTGGAACTGACCCGCAAGCCGGCGGGCGATGGCGTTCCAGTTGCTCGACGAGCCGAAAACGCCATGCAGTATGAGCAGGGGATCGCCGCGGCCGGATTTCCGGTAATGCAGTCTCATGGTTTCAGGCGAGGCGGCAGTTTGTCCGGATTCAGCGCACTGCGCGGCCAGATGTCAAGCCATGCCAGATCTTCATCCACGCCGTCCACTACCGCGTAGCCCCGATATTGTTCCACGGATACCCAGGCACAGGCGGTATGTTCCCGATTCAGCTGGATATCGCCACCCAACCAGCGCCACTGGAACAGCCAGATCCGGAACCGGCCACCATGCCAGGTATCGGAAACCGGACCGACTTTCCTGAGATATTGGCAACGGACGGCAGCGCCCAGTTCTTCGCGGATTTCACGCTCCGCGCATTGCCGCGGCGTCTCGCCAGGCTCGATATGACCACCGCAGAAACCCCAGAGACCAGGGCCGATAGCGGTGCCAAATCCGCGCTTGAGCAGCAGGATGCGATTGTCCGCATCGACAAAGACATTAATGGAAAAGCAGCGCTTCCCCACCGTGCTGCCAGGCCCTAGGGCATGAATTTATTGAAGAATCCCAGCGGCTTGCCGACTTTGTGCATGTCGTGCTGCATGCGGTAGGTATCGCGGCTCATCTGCTCCACGGACCCGCCCAGGCCATAAACCGAACGATCCAGCCCGCTGACCGAGGTATTCATGTCGCCCAGCGAAGTATCCATGCTCTGCAACTCACCCAGCATGGGCGTCAAATTGTCCAGCGCCGCCATTTTTGTGGAAATATTCTGTATGTTTGAACTCATCAGCCGAACCTGCTGGGTCATGCTGGCGATGTCCGCGGTCAGGGCATCGACGCTTTTGGTCATGGTCGCCATGTGGGCGGTCATTTCCGGATCAAAGGACATGGCGATGCGGCGCATGTCACTGGTCAGGCTGTAAATCAGAAAAAAACCGTACAATGCCAGTACGATAAAGGCGAACATGGCCGGATAGACGATTTTTTCCCAGAATTTCGAGCTTTCCTGAGAGGATTTCAGGAACTCTTCCATGGTTTTGGTGGATACGGCCGCGCCGCAATTCAAAACCGGATCCTGCCGCCGCTTGGCTGCAGTTATATCTGACACGTTGCCCATTGCGATCTCCGCCTAAGCTTGACTATCCCCGCCTGCTATAGTGTATCATTCTTCTATATAATACAAGTCTAATATAACGCATCGTCAAAAACAGCACTTACGGGTAGATGCGTTGAACCGCCCAGTTCCCGCCTTCGCGACGATAGAGCAGACGGTCATGCAGCCGGCTGGCGCGTCCCTGCCAGAATTCCACGGTTTCCGGCGCGACCCGGTAACCCCCCCAGAATTCCGGGCGCGGCACTGGTTTGCCGTGAAAGCGCTGTTCCATTGCCGCCACGCGCTGCACCAGCGTTTCACGCGTATCCAGCCCGGCGCTCTGTTTCGAGGCCCAGGCGCCGATCTGGCTGCCCCGGGGGCGTGAGGCAAAATAGGCATCCGATTCCTGCGCCGACACGCGCGTCACCGTACCCTCGACCCGCACCTGCCGTTGCAGACTGGCCCAGTGAAACACCAGACTGGCGCGGGGGTTGGCGTCCAGCTCCCGCGCCTTGCGGCTTGCATAATTGGTATAGAACACAAAGCCGGTTTCATCCACGTCTTTCAGCAACACCATACGCGCTGACGGTTTGCCGTCGGCCGTGGCGGTGGCCAGACACATGGATTCCGGCAACAGAATGCCGCTGTCTTCCGCCTGTTTGAACCATAGCCGGAAAAAACCGATGGGATCATCGGCCACATCCAGCTCGGTGAGGCCTCTGGATACGCCCTTGCCGAGGGTAAAGACAGTGCGGAAAAAGGTTTTGATATTCATCACAATATCAGGGTGGCTTTAACCGCCCACAGGGGCCTGTGAGCAGGCTGGGCGGCTGCAGCCGCCCCTGCCGGATGATTCGCGGAAAACGCTGTCATTTCTTACGCTTCGGCATGTAAAGATCAGTAATCGTCCCCTCGAACGCTTCCGCCGCCATGGCGACTGTTTCAGACAGGGTCGGGTGCGGATGAATGGTCAGGCCGATGTCGGTGGCGTCAGCGCCCATCTCGATGGCCAGCGCTACTTCGGCGATGAGGTCGCCGGCATTGGGACCGACGATGCCGGCTCCGATGACGCGCTCATGTTCATCGAACAACAGCTTGGTCATGCCTTCGTCGCGGCCTATGCCCAGCGAGCGACCGGACGCCGCCCAGGGAAATTTGCCCACGCCCACCTTGATGCCCTTTTCCTTCGCGGTGATTTCGGTCTCGCCCACCCAGGCCACTTCCGGGTCGGTATAGGCCACGGAAGGAATCACCAGCGCATCGAAGCTGGATTTCTGTCCGGCAATGACCTCCGCCGCGACCTTGGCCTCGTGGGTGGCCTTGTGCGCCAGCATGGGCTGGCCGACGATGTCGCCGATGGCGAAAATATGCGCCACGTTGGTGCGCTGCTGCTTGTCCACGGCGATGAAGCCGCGCTCGTCCACCGCCACGCCGGCCTTGTCAGCGTCAATTTCCAGACCGTTGGGGCGGCGACCGATGGCGTACAACACCTTGTCGAACAGCGCCGATTCCGGCGCGCCCTTGCCTTCAAAAAAAACCTTGAGGCCATTTTTCTGCGCCTTGATTTCGGTAACCCTGGCGTTTAGCCAGATGGCTTCCAGCTTGCCCTTCATGCGTTTGGTGATGGGCCGCACGATATCCTTGTCCACGCCCGGCATGATCTGCGGCGACAACTCCACCACGGAAACTTTCGCGCCCAGTTCGTGATAAACCGTCGCCATTTCCATACCGATAATCCCGCCGCCGATGACCAGCATTTTCTTCGGCACACTGGCCAGCTCCAACGCGCCCGTGGAGTCGATCATGCGCGGGTCGTCGTAGGGAAAGCCGGGGATTTGCGTCACCCGCGA
>JALXFQ010000131.1 GCA_027067235.1 Gammaproteobacteria bacterium | reverse complement strand
CAGCCGGTGCCGAATTCCATGTCCACATAATCATCGGCGATGATGGGGATTTTGCGGTCGGTGAGCGGCAGGGCGATTTCCCTGCCCACCAGATTCCTGTAGCGTTCGTCATCAGGGTGAACCGCCACGGCGCTGTCGCCGAGCATGGTTTCCGGGCGCGTGGTGGCGACCACCAGATGGCCGGAGCCGTCGGCCAGCGGGTAGCGCATATGCCACAGATGGCCGTTTTCTTCTTCGGAGATGACTTCCAGATCAGACAGGGCGGTGTGCAGCACCGGGTCCCAGTTGACCAGGCGCTTGCCGCGATAGATCAGGCCTTCTTCGTAGAGTTTGACGAAAACTTCGTTGACCGCTCTGGACAGGCCTTCGTCCATGGTGAAGCGCTCGGATTCCCAGTCCACCGAGTCGCCGAGACGACGCATCTGGCGGGTGATATGGCCGCCGGAACGGGCTTTCCATTCCCAGATTTTTTCGATAAACGCGTCGCGACCGAAGTCATGCCGGGATTTGTTTTCGGCATTGACCAGGCGTTCGACGACCATCTGCGTGGCGATGCCGGCGTGGTCGGTGCCGGGCTGCCACAGTGTATTGTCGCCTTTCATGCGGTGATAGCGGGTAAGCGCGTCCATGATGGTGTGCTGGAAACCGTGGCCCATGTGCAGGGTACCGGTGACATTGGGCGGCGGTATCATGATGCAATAGGGAGCACCTTGACCCGATGGCGCGAAATAGCCTGATTGTTCCCACTGCTGGTACAGCGGCATTTCGATGGCGTGGGGGTCGTAGCTCTTGTCCAGCGTATTGGTCATGTGTGCGTTCAGCTATAAGGCGGACGGCGGATTATATGCCATCGCGGAGCAGGGGAGAATCAGGAATCCTGGTGTTTGCGCGCTGGTCGGCGGTCTTTTTCCGGCTCGCCGGAATAAAGCGGGATCGAGGCCTGGCGGGAATCCTGCTCGGCGAAGTATTCCTTCATGTCGGTTACGGCATTCAGCAGGGTGCGGTGTATGCTCTGCTTCAGCCGGCGCGACGCCAGCGCAGGTGCTTCGTTGATGTTGTTCGCCATGGTTTTCAGTACCACGGCGGCCAGATCATCCGCCAGATCGTTGAAGAAGCGTTCGGTTTCCACCACTTCCGGCGCCGGCGTGACGCGTTTTTGCGGCTGTTGCCATTCCGGTGTGCCGGCCAAGCTGTATTGCACCACTTTGGTCAACACCGGCGGCGGCTTGCGTTTGCTGGGACGGGCTTTCGGCGCTGGCGGCTGGGGCTGCGGCGCGGGCGGTTCCGACTCAATCGGCGTGGGGCTGTCGATCAGCTCACGCAGGTGCTTGAGAGTGGCTTCCAGTTCCTTTGCGCGATCTGATAACACGTGTTGATAACCCCCTGCTTTACAAGGTTTTTATATTAACAGTTTTTGGCTCGATTCCGCTATCCCGATAGATCTTAAATCGTGCGCGTGCTTTTTGTCTGTCTGCTTCGCCGTTGCCGACCAGTTCCAGCAGGCGCTGGAACTGTTGGCGGCAATCCGGCGCGCTGCCGGTCAGGTTCAGCATGACATCGGAAAATGCCGCCGGCGGTGCATCATGGCCGATATAGACCGGCGCCTCCGGCTGTTCGCTGTCGAGGCAGTTGCGGTGCGGGGTAAAGCTGCCGGGGGACCAGGTCCACAGCAGTTGATCCATGTGGCGCGTCTGCCGGTCGTCCGCGGTCAGTACGAAAACCTGTTTGTCGAGAGCGTAAATCTTGTTGATGAGGCGACAGGCGAACAACAGTCTGTGCCTTTCGTTGTCTGTCGGTAGCAGATAAAAGTCGATTTGTTGCAAACTCATCGCTTCCTGTTCAACCGGCGCTGGCGTAATCGATGAGAAACTGCGTGAGCAGATGCACCGGCCGTCCGGTAGCGCCCTTGGCCTTGCCGGATTTCCAGGCGGTGCCGGCGATGTCGAGGTGCGCCCATTTGAACTTGCGCGTATAGCGGGCGAGGAAACAGGCGGCGGTAATGGTGCCGGCGGGACGGCCGCCGATGTTCGCCATGTCGGCAAAATTGCTTTTCAGCTGTTCGTCGTATTCGTCCGCCAGCGGCAGTTGCCAGATACCGTCGTGGCTGAATTCGCCCGCTCTGACCAGCATGTCTACCAGTTTCTGGTTGTTGCCCATGACACCGCTTAGATGATGGCCCAGGGCAATGATGCAGGCGCCGGTGAGGGTGGCGATGTCGATCACCCGGGCTGGTTTGAAGCGTTCGGTATAGGTCAGCGCGTCGCACAGAATCAGGCGGCCTTCGGCGTCGGTATTCAGCACTTCGATGGTCTGGCCGGACATGGAAGTGACGATGTCGCCGGGCTTCAGGGCGTCGCCATCGGGCAGGTTTTCCGAAGACGGCACCACGCCGACCACGTTGACGGGTAGCTCGAGCTGCGCCAGAGCCTGCATCACGCCGATCACGCTGGCGCCGCCACACATGTCGTATTTCATCTCGTCCATGCTGGCGCCGGGTTTCAGCGAAATGCCGCCGGCGTCGAAGGTCAGGCCCTTGCCCACCAGAGCGATGGGCGCATCGTCTTCCCTGCTGCCGCGGTATTCCATGACGATCAGACGGGCCGGCTCGCGGCTACCGCGCGATACGGCCAGCAGCGCGTCCATGCCCAGCTCCGCCATGTCGTCCTCGTCCAGGATGGTGGTGCTGATTTTTTCGTGCGCGGCCAATTTTTCCGCCTGTTTGGCGAGATAGCGCGGTGTACAGATGTTGCCGGGCAGGTTGGCCAGGTCTTTAGCCAGCGTGATGCCGTCGGCGATGCTGCGGCCCTGTTCGATGGCCTGTTCGCACTGATCCTTCGACGCTTCTCCGGCGAGATGAAAGCTGATGGCCTGCAGCGAAGGCCTGTCATGGTCCTGTTTGCTTTTGGTCTCGTCGTAGCGGTAGACAGATGCTTCCGCTGCCAGTATCGCCTGGCGAATTTTCCAGGCGATATCGCGCTTTTTCACGTCAACGTGGGTCAGGTAGAAACTGGCGCTACGGGCGTTGGTCTCGGTCAGGGCAGACATGACCGAGTTCAGCAGATTCAGATAGGCGCTGTCATCCAGCGCGGTTTTCTTCACCCCCGCCAGTATGATGCGCTGATCAACGCCGGGCACGCGATGCAGCAGCAGGGTGCGGGAGTTTTCTCCCCGGGCGTGCTCCTGCTCCAGTACGTCCGCCAGCCAGCTCAGCGTTTCCGCCGGTAGCTGCTGGGCAATGGGCTTGAGTTCGGCGCGCTGGGCATAGGGTATGACCAGGCAGTCGGATTCATCTTTGTTTATGGGTTGGTCGCTGACAGAGTATTGCATGGCTGGTCCCGTTGAAAATGTCTAATCCGCTATAATGTCGGGCGGGTTATGTTATGCTTCATGGCTTCGCCGGATCAATGGAAAATTGGTCTGATAGGGAAATAATAACTGTTGCGAACAGCGAGTTCCGATTCATACGGGAATCGCGCTCGACACCAGAACTGCTCCGAAGCTACTGTCATTGATTCTTAACCGTGCACTCATCCGGGAAGTCACCATTACCAGTATTGGTGTTTCCGTGGTCATTACCGGTATTTTGCTGGTAGTGCGGCTGGTTGGACTGTTGTCCAAGGCTGCAGAAGGGACTGTTCCTATCGACAGCGTGCTGGGCCTGCTTACGCTGAAGCTGGTCAGTTATATCGATCTGATCATTCCGCTGATGATTTATGTTTCCATCCTCATGGTAATGACGCGCTGGCATCGCGATAACGAACTGGTGGTGTGGGGCGCCTGCGGCGTGGGGCTGGGTACTCTGTTGCGGCCGCTGATCCTGTTTGCTCTGCTGGTTACCGCCATTGTCGCGGTGTTCTCGTTTTATTTTTCTCCGCTTTCCATCGCCCAGGCCCAGGCGCTGGAGGAAGAGGCCAAGGCGCGCAAGGAAATCACCGGTATTGCGCCGGGCGTTTTTCATCCGCTGCAGGGCGGTTCCGGCGTGTACTATGTCGAGAAGCTGGGCAAGGGTAAGAACAGTCTGCAGGATGTGTTTGTCTATATGCGGCAAAGCCGCGATGAAGGTACTGTCGTCGCCAACAATGCCTATCAGGGCATCGACGACAATACCGGAGCGCGCTATCTGGTGCTGGAAAACGGTCGCCGTTATGACGGCGGCCCCGGCGATACTGATTTCACCATCATGGAGTACGCCAGCTATGCCATACGCATCAAAACCGAAAAGACCACTGAGATCACGCCGCGGGTAAAAGGTATTCCTACCATGGGCCTGATCGGTTCCGATGATCCGGAAAAACAGGTGGAGCTGCACTGGCGCATCGCCAAGGTGGCGGTGATGCCGGTGCTGGTGATCTTCGCCCTGGCATTCAGTCATATCACGGTGCGCAAAAGCCGTTTTTCCAACATGCTCGTTGCCCTGGCAACCTATTTCATGTACGCCAACCTGCTGGTAGTGGGAAAATCCCTGATGGAGAAGGGTGACACGCCTGCATGGCTGGGCCTGTGGTGGGTTCATGCCCTGTTTCTGCTGGTTGCGATATATATTTTCTGGCGCCACAGCAACAATCTGCCGTTGTTTTCGTTTCACATGCGAAAACAGACAGACGAAGTCTGCGAGGGGATGACACTTTGAAAATACTGGATCTGTACATCGCCAAATCGGTACTCTCCTATACGGTGCTGGTACTGGCGGTGCTGCTGGGTCTGCTGACCTTTGTTGCCTTCATCGACGAATTCGATCGCATCGGCAATGGCAGCTATAACCTTTGGCAGGCAAGCAAGTACATCTTTTTCACCACGCCCAGAAGGTTGTACGAAATTTTCCCCATGACGGCGCTGATCGGTACCTTGCTGGCCCTGTCGGCCATGTCGGCCGATTCCGAGCTGATTGTCATGCGTGCCTCCGGTATCTCCATTGCCCAGATCGTCATGTCTGTTCTGAAAATCGGCGCAGTGCTAGCCGTGTTCTCATTTCTGGTTGGCGAATTTGTCACGCCGGTCAGCGAAACCAAGGCGCAACGCGACAAGGCGCTGGCACTGCAGCAAAACATCAATCAGGAATCCACGCTGGGTCTGTGGATGCGCGACAAGAACATTTATGTCAATGTCGCCGAAGTGCTGCCGGATCTGACCTTGCTGGGTATCAAGATATTCGAGTTTGATGTCGGCAATCGGCTCAAGCTCAACGCCATTGCCCATGCCCAGGCGGGGGTGTATTCGCCCGAGGAGAAAAAATGGGAGCTGAAAAACCTGCGCCAGACCGTGTTTGCCAACGACAGCGTCAAGACCGACAAGGCCAAGGATGTGTACTGGAAAACCGTATTATCACCGGAAATACTGAATGTGTTTCTGATCAAGCCGGATCAGTTGTCAGTGTGGTATCTGTACCGCTATATCCGTCACTTGCGAGCCAATTCCCAGAATACCAGCGTGTATGAACTGGCGTTCTGGAAAAAAATCATGGGGCCGTTCTCAACACTGGTCATGGTATTGCTGGCAATCCCGTTTGTGTTCCGGCAACAGCTGCGAGCGGCAGGCATGGGTCAGAACCTGTTTCTTGGCGTCATGCTGGGGCTGGCCTTTTATCTCGCCAGTCAGGGGTTTGGCAACCTGGCTCTGGTCTATAACCTGTCGCCGGTACTGGGTGCGGCCTTTCCGACCCTGGTGTTTTTACTGTTTGCTGTGCTGATGCTGAGACGGGTCTACTGATCGGGATCGCTGGCTTGCGCCAGAAAGCTGTTGGACGCCCTGTCATGCCAGGTGCGCTTTCTGTCGTCGAACAGGGACCACCAGAAACCGAGGCCCAGGGCAGCCCAGGAAAACAGTGAAACCAGAAAGCGGATACTGGCCTGTTTCCAGCTGATTTTTTTGCCATCGCCCGAGATGATGCGTACTCGCCATGTTTTCATGCCCAGGGTCTGGCCCGGCCTGACCCAGAACCAGGCGAAATACAGCCAGGCAACGACCAATATATATACCCGGATGAACCAATGATTGCTCACCAGTTCGGGCGCGACTATCTGCAGCGGGAACACGGCCAGGTACACGACGCCGAACAGCAGCACGCTGTCATAGAGAATAATCAGCAAACGCCGCCAGAGTGGGGCGGGGATAGAGTCCATTTTTACAAATCCTCGGTTCTGGCAGGGCGGCTTTCCTGGCTATTAACCTGACTTTATACACATTCCAAATGACAAGCCGCAGTTAAGTGGGCTGGAATCGTAGTAAACCATGTGAAAATCGCGTAACTGACTGAATTGGCGATATATAATCATATATTGATATAGGGCGGATCCAGTAAATTCGCGTGCTGCAGGCTTGTCAATAGTTTGGAAAAATATTTTTATCCCCCGAGTTATCCACAGCCTGGGATGATAGCAATGTTCGCATTGCTGCCCTGGTTGAATGCGCAACTGGCTTGGCACCGGCATGGCGCCCCGGAGACGATTCGAACGTCCGACCTGCCGCTTAGGAGGCGGCTGCTCTATCCGGCTGAGCTACCGGGGCTGATCCATAACACCGTAAAAGCTGTTGCGCTGCTCACCCTTGCTGCGGATAGCCAGACAGCTTGTGCGGGCGGGATCGTATCAGGATTTGGCGGACGGGTCATCGGCCTCAGTGTATATGTGCAGGGAAAGCCGGAAACCCGAACCGGCAATGTGGCTTTTAAAGTCTCTGAATAGGGGATTAGTAAATTCCACGCCTTCAGGCGGCAAAGCCGTTTTGCTCCCTCTCCCCTTGAGGGGAGAGGGGACAATCGGCCGAATGGCCGACCAATCCGGCTTTTAGCCGTAAACAGAAGCCACCGGCTTTGGCCGGTGGAGTGTTCACACTACCAGAGGTCTATGGCCAGTATGAACAAACGGCCCAGCTGTGCGGCTAGCAGACTTGAGAAAATGTGCTTTCTGCATCGGACAATCAGGCCATGGTCGTATCGCTGGTCAAGGGTTAAGTCGTTTACGGTACCGGCCATACCGGCATTTGTCAGATACAGCGGCCAGTCTCGAGGTGTTTATGCC
>JALXFQ010000130.1 GCA_027067235.1 Gammaproteobacteria bacterium | reverse complement strand
CGCGCTCGTTGGCGCGCAGCACCAGACTGGCCATATCTTTCGCGTCCCTGAACTCGCCGACGATGCGCACCACTTTCTGGCCTTCCGGCGTCTCCATGTCGCCACCGGGGGCAGTCACGTTCCAGCGCCGGATAGACTCGGCGATCTGGCCGATGCCGATATGTTTCTTTTTCAGTTCATCAGGCTTCACCGTAACGCGAATTTCCGCCTTGCGCTTGCCCTGGATCACCACCTTGCCGACACCGTCGATGGCCACCAGATCATCGTAAATGTGATCGCCCAGCCGTTTCAGCGCCAGTTCGTCCCGATCGGCCGCGATGCCCAGCTGAATGATGGGGAATACCGCGCCGTCGATCTCCAGCACATAAGGGTCGAACGGCAAATCATCGGGCAGACTGGCGCGATCGACAGCCAGCGACACATCGCTGACAATGCGGTCGCGGTTGCTGGCGTCCGGGTCCAGTTCCAGCGTGATCCGGCCCGAACCCGGAAATGACACGGATATCATGCGATCAATGCCGGTGAGCTGCTGCACTTCCTGCTCGATGGGCGTGATGACCAGCCGTTCGATTTCCTCCGGCGTCGCGCCGGGGTAATTGGTATTGATCTGGATCAGGTCCAGATTGACATTGGGAAACGCCTCGCGGTTGATGTTGAGCATGGAATACAGGCCCAGCGCCACGACAAATATGGAAATCAGGTTGACGACCAGGCCACGATTGACCAGGAAAGTGATAAGCGCTCTCACTGGCCGCTTTCCTGTGCGCCGACAGATCCGTGGTGCGGGATTTCAGCAAAGGTGACACCGTCCCAGATAGTCCCCAGCAAGCGGCGCAATTCGGCGCGTTTTTCACCCAGATCAATGAGTTGCTGGCGGTAAGTCAGATCAGCAACCTGGTACTCCGTTTCGAACTGAATAAGACGGCTGGTTATTTCGCGGCCATCTTCATAGCGGGCGCGCGCATCCTGCAGTTTCTTCTGTTCCGCATCACGGCTGGCACGCGAACTTTTCAGGGCGGACCGGGTGGCATTGATCTGATCCACCAGCCCGCGCACCTGATATTCCAGATCCTTTGCGGCTTCATCAATTTCGGTGCGCAGGATGTCCCGGTCCAGCAGCGCCTGGGTCAGCTCGGCATCAACGCCGCGTTTGTCCAGCGCCTTTTCGTATTCCACCGACAGACTCGCCACCGGATCCAGATCATCCACGCTACCGGTGGGCGTATCGCCCCGTCGCCGCCGCAAGCCGGCGGAATAAACCAGGTCCAGCTTGTCTTCCCGCGCATCCTGACGCGCCTTGATGGTGGCTTCCAGACTGGCCAGCCGGGCCTTTTTCTGCCTGATTTCCGGGTTGTGCGCCAACGCCCTTTTCACCATGGATTCCACCGGCTCGCCCAGCGGGCTGGATCGCACCACCGGCAGAAATGTGGCGTTCCAGTCTTTACCGGTCAGACGATTGATATCCGTACGCTGCTGATTCCACGCTGCGCGCAAACCGTCGTAATCCGCCTGTCTGGCGCGCAATTGCGCCTCCGCCTGCAAGACGTCTTTTTCCTCCGACACGCCCAGGGAAAAGTCCCGCCCGGCCGAGGCGCGCAGCTTGCGCGCGCGGGCTATGGCGTCACGCGCATTCTGCAGTCGCGCCAGAGTGCGGGCCGCGCCAAAGAACAGTCGCGACACCCGCTCCGCCACGCTGTCGCGTGCGGCGTCACGGGCCGATTCACTGACGCTGGCGCCGGCCAGGGCTGCTGCCCGGCCCTGCGTCAGCTGCGGATTGTCCTTGCCGCGACCGAACGGCTGCCGATAACTGATATCGAGACTGGTATTATGCGCCGGATTCGGCAGGTTCGGACTGAATGCAGCCTCGGCGTCCTCCAGGGTTTCTGCACCGGTAATGGACAGACTGGAGCCGGATCCGTACGGTTTGACCAGACCGGCATTGGCCGACAGCCGGTCCGTACGGGAACCGAACAGCGAAACATCCCGCGCCACGCCAGCGCCAGCCTGTACGCGCCAGCCCAGCTGCGACTCGATCTTGTCCAGCTCGAGCAGCGCCTGCTGCAGTTTCAGATCCAGCACAGCCAACGAACCATAATTGGCCGCCACCCGGGCCAGGACACCCGTCAGCGTTGTGCCCTCACCCGCTCTGACACTGAAACTGGCCAGTAAAACCAGTCCTGCCATGGCCACCGCCCGCCTTATGTCGAACTTTTTCATGGATTACCCGAATTGCCACATCTGTCATATCCTGTACCGGGTCAGACAGTCTGGCTCTATTTCAAAGTTCGTTAATATATCAGGCTGCGTCGGGGAGGTCTGTACCAAAAGGTAACCGCCAGCCCCGGCCGATAATTCCCGCAAATCGGCTTTCGTTTGATATAGATCAAGTGGACAGAGGCCACCCGGGGGCATACTCACGCCACGTAAGTTGCTCCTGACAGCGCTAACGTGAATGCGGTGAACCATGTGTGGACATGACGACGTAACTCGAAGTCATTGAAGCACTTAAGTCCTGATGTCCTCCCCGTCGTCAGGACAGTTCTTTCAAGCCACGGCCCCTAAAGCCGTGGCTTTTTTTATGTACAGGATGTACGGTATGCCGCGGGCGCAGGGACAGCTCCGGCTCCTGCCTCTCGCTGCATACACACCGTCCATGGCGATAAAGCGCAGGAGCGGCTATGTACAGAATGTACGGACAGAAAATTGCTCCTGCATTTTCTGCACTTCCGCCATCCCTTTTCCGCTACCGTACCAGCCCGCGCCATGGTTCAATCCCCCCATGAAAATCGCCAGCTTCATCACCCCCCACGGCTATGGCCACGCTGCACGCCAGTCGGCCTTGCTGGGCGCACTGCAGAAAAGCCTGCCCGAACTGGAATTCATACTCTATGGGCGGTCGCCCTCGAGTTTTTTCGAGGAAACCCTGCTGACAGGCAGCTGGACTATGCAGGAACTGGAAACCGATGTGGGTCTGGTGCAGATTGATCCGATCAGGGCCGACCTGCCCGCCAGCATCGCAAAGCTCCAGCGCATGTACCCGCTGGATCAGGGTTTGATCGACGCTCTGGCCGGAGATTTGCTCAGGCAGGATTGCGCCCTGGTGATTGCCGACATCGCGCCCATGGGCATTGCTGTTGCCAAAGCAGCCGCTTTGCCGGTGGTGCTGGTGGAAAATTTTACCTGGGACTGGATCTATCAGCCTTACCAGCACAAATGGCCGGCATTCGTGGAAATAAACCGTGAACTGCGCTCCCTGTATGCTCAAACCGACTACCATATCAAGACCGAGCCATGGTGCTGTGACGATCGGGACTGCCTGAAAGCGCCGCCGATTTGCCGCCCCATTACGCTGGACCGTCAGCTATCGCGCCAGCGTCTGGGCGTGTCTGCGGAGGAAAACATCGTGCTCATCACCCACGGCGGCACGGAAAGCAACCAGCATGAGCTGGATCATCTGAATCAGGTGCCGGATGTGACTTTTGTCGTGCCCGGCGCCACCCGGGGCGCGCCGGTAAGGCGCGGCAATCTGCTGCTGTTACCCAGAGCAAGTCATTGCTACCACCCGAATCTGATCAATACGGCAGACGTGGTGATCGGCAAGCTTGGCTACAGCACCATCGCCGAGATACATCAGGCCGGCACGCCTTTCGGTTATATCTGCCGCGACGGTTTCCGTGAATCCGGACCGTTGGCGGAATATGTTGAAAAAAACATGGGCGCCCTGCATATTGACCTGCAAGAATATGAATCCGGCGCGTGGGTGGCCCATTTGCCCGAGTTGCTGGCGCTGCCCCGAGGCGACGCGCCAGACCGGTCTGGCGCTGATATCGCCGCCGCGCATATCCGAAACATACTGGAAAATCTGTCATGACCGACGCCCATCTGTTCCTCTCCAGCTCCTGTCCCTACTGCCCGGCCGTGCTGGCCGGGCTCAGCGATCTGGTGAAAAAAGGCAAACTGGGCGAACTGCTGGTTACCAATATCGAACAGCATCCGGAAAAAGCGGCGGCATTCGGGGTACGATCAGTTCCGTGGGTGCGCATCGGGCCGTTCGAACTCACCGGCCAGCTGACACCGGCGGAACTGGCGCAATGGACGGAACGGGCCGGTTCCAAAAACGGCATGGCCGATTATGTGCGCGAGCAGCTCAGCGCCGGCGAGCTCGCTACTGTGGAAAAACTGCTGCGCGAGGATCCGTCCATCGCCACTAGCTTTATTCCGCTGCTGGAAGACGCGGAGACGCCACTGGAGGTGCGTCTGGGCATCGACAGCATGCTGGAATCCCTGCCGCAGGACGCCATTGAGCCGCTGGTCGATGATCTCGTCCGCCTGTCGCAGAGCGACAACCACCGCATACGCAGCGATGCCACCTGGTATCTCGCTCTTGCCGATAACGACAGGGCGCGCAGCGCCATCAGCGCGAGGCTGCAGGACGAAAATGCCGAAGTCAGGGAGATCGCGCAGGAAGCGCTGGAAAAATACGATTCAAACCATCACTGAGAAGGAGCAGCTTATGGACAAAGTGGAAATCGGCAAACCGGTACCGGACCTGGAGCGGGAAATGACCGGCGGCAAGACATTCAGGCTGTCGGACTACCGCGGGCAGAAAGTCGTCATCTATTTCTACCCCAAGGACAATACCCCCGGCTGCACCACCGAAGGCCAGGATTTCCGGGATCATTACGCTGCATTCAAATCCGCCGGCACCGACATATTTGGCGTGTCGCGCGACTCGATCAAATCCCATGAAAACTTCAAGGCCAAACACCAGTTCCCGTTCGAACTGGTTTCCGACCCCGATGAACAACTGTGCAAGCTGTTTGACGTCATCCGGGAAAAGAAAAACTATGGCCGCGTCTACATGGGCGTGGTGCGCAGCACCTTCATCATCGACAGCGACGGCATATTGCGCGAGGAGTTCCGCAATGTGCGGGTCAAGGGCCATGTGGAAAAAGTGCTGGAAGCCGTAAAATCACTCTGATGCCGCAACCGGACTACATCGTGCTGGACACCAACGTGCTCATGCACGACCCGTTCTCGTTGTTCCAGTTCAAGGAGCATGACGTGGTGTTGCCCATGGCAGTTCTGGAGGAACTGGACCAGGGCAAGAAAGGTCTGTCGGAAACGGCGCGCAATGTGCGCCAGGTCAGCCGCTACATCGACGACCTGATCGAAAAATGGCGCGGCGACATCAGCGACGGCCTGCCTCTGGACCCGGGGCCGGGCGACGCCAGCGGCCGGCTGTTTTTTGATCTCGGCGATGGCGCCCGTTCCATGCCCACCAGCCTGGATGACAACAAGCCGGACAATGCCATACTGGCCACGGCCCTGGCCTTCTCCGAACACCACCCGGAGCGCACCACCCGGCTGGTGACCAAGGACATCAACCTGCGCATCAAGGCGCGGGCCATTGGTCTGGTGGCCGAAGACTACAGTACCGATCAGGTCATCGACGACCCGGACCTGCTGTATTCCGGCAAAATCGAGCTGGATGACAGGACGCTCAAAACCGCCGACACCAGCACTGACCCGGTCGTGTTTCCCGCCAGCGTGGCAAAAAACTGGTATCCCAATGCACTGGTGCATGGCGCCGATGAGCAGTTCCAGGCCATCGCGGGTTCGCGGGATGGCAAGCAGGCACTGGCGCGAAAACTGATTGATTTCAGTTCCGACAACTCCCGCATCTGGGGAGTACGCGCACGCAACATGGAGCAGAGCTTTGCCCTGAATCTGCTGCTGGACCCAAACATCGATTTTGTCACCCTGCTGGGCCAGGCCGGCACCGGCAAAACCCTGCTGGCGCTGGCGGCGGGACTGCACCAGGTCATGGACGAGCAGCGTTATTCCGAAATCGTGGCGACCCGGGTCACGGTGCCCGTGGGAGAGGATATCGGCTTCCTGCCCGGCACCGAGGAGGAAAAAATGAACCCGTGGATGGGCGCTCTGGATGACAATCTGGAAGTACTGGCGCCGGAGTCCACCACCCGTTCCGGCAGCTGGGGCCGGGCGGCGTCGCTGGATCTGATTCGCAGCCGAATCAAGATAAAATCCCTCAATTTCATGCGCGGCCGCACTTTCCAGAACCGCTACATCATCATCGACGAAGCGCAGAACCTCACCGCCAAGCAACTGAAAACTCTGATTACCCGCGCCGGCAGCGGCAGCAAGGTGATCTGTATGGGAAACCTGGCGCAGATCGACACGCCCTACCTCACCGAAACCACCTCCGGCCTGGCCTATTTGGTGGACCGGTTCAAGGACTGGGATCACAGCGGGCACATAACCCTGCGCTCGGTGGAGCGCTCGCGGCTGGCGGATTATTCGGCGGAAATCCTGTAAGAAACCGGTAGCGGCTCAGGCCAGTTTTTTGGTGTTCTCCCAGGTCTGGCGGAACAGTTCTTCCAGCTCATCGATGACTTCGCTTGCCGGCTTGCCGTGCAGTATGTGCTGGTTCATCAGGCTGGATGTCTGGTGAAAAATTTCCCGGGTGTCGATCATCGGATAGGTGGCGGTGAGGCGTTTTACCGCCCCGACGACGGTCTCTTTTTGCGGGCGCGGGATGGCTACCGGCTCGGCGGGCGTGGCCCCGGCCCGCGATTCGGTCTGGCTGGCGAGGAATTGCGCAAATTTCTGCAGCGTTTCCCGGTCGGCATCATCCAGCTTGCGGAAACTGGCCAGCAGTGTACGTTCAGCCGCTTTCATCCGCCCGGTATTCGCTGCACAGATTGTGGGCAAATTCGAGAAATTCCTCCATCGCCTTGAGGCGGAATTTCTGACGCTGGTACACCAGCGAGAACGGCCGCCGTAACGGCGGATCCAGGGGAATGGCGGCCACCGTACCCAGTTTACGCTCTTTTTCCACCGTCGCCCTGGACACCACCGACACGCCCAGGCCTGCCTCCACCGCGCTTTTCACCGCTTCCGGGCTGCCCAGTTCCATGCTCAGGTCCAGACCGGGGCCATCATGTTCCTTCTGGTATTCGAGAAACACTTCTCTCGAGCCGGAACCTTCTTCGCGGCACAGGAACGGCACGC
>JALXFQ010000129.1 GCA_027067235.1 Gammaproteobacteria bacterium | reverse complement strand
GGTCTGCTGGTCTGGGTGCCGCTTGGCGTCACCTTCCTGGTGGTCAAGGTGCTGGTGGACCTGATGGATCGCAGCCTGCTGCTGATTCCCCGGGCCTGGCGTCCGGAAAATCTGCTGGGTTTTGATATACCGGGCCTGGGCGCGGTGCTGACATTCCTGCTGTTGCTGATTACCGGCATGATTGTGGCCAATTTCTTTGGCCGCAGCCTGATTCGGCTGTGGGAGCGCATACTGGCCAGAATACCGCTGGTCAGCTCGGTGTATTCTTCGGTCAAACAGGTGCTGGTGACCATGACCTCGGGCGGTAGATCTTTCCGTAAGGTGGTGTTGCTGGAGTATCCGAGAAAAGGCATCTGGACGCTGGGTTTTCTGACCGGAGAAGGCATTCCGGTCATGGAAAAAGAAACAGGCGAGGAACTGGTCAACCTGTTTGTACCGACGACGCCCAACCCCACTTCGGGCTTTTTTCTGATGGCGCCCAAAAAAGACGTGCGAGAGCTGGATATCAGCGTCGAGGCGGGGTTGAAACTGATTATCTCGGCTGGTGTGCTGGATCTGGAAAATGGTGTGCTGGAGCAACCAGTGGCCGAATAATTACTGTTAAGAGAATACTATTATGCGTACCTGCTATTGTGGGGAACTGAATGAGTCCCACATCGGCCAGTCTGTGGATCTGTATGGCTGGGCTCACCGCCGCCGCGATCACGGCGGCGTTATTTTTATCGACCTGCGCGACCGCGAAGGCCTGGCCCAGGTGGTTATCGACCCCGACGATCCGGAAATGTTTGCCATTGCCGAATCCGTGCGCGGTGAATACGTGCTGCGCATCAGGGGCGATGTGCGCAAGCGGCCCGAAGGCACCATCAATCCAAAACTGCCTTCCGGCCACGTGGAAGTGCTGGTGCGCGAGATCGAGATTCTCAACAAGTCCGAAACCATCCCGTTTACCCTGGATGAAACCGACGTTAACGAAAACAGCCGCCTGAAATACCGCTACGTGGACCTGCGTCGCGATGTCATGCGCGACAATCTGGTATTGCGCGCCGAGGTTATCAAACATATGCGTCGCTTTCTTGAAGACCAGCGCTTCATGGAAATGGAGACGCCGATACTGACGCGCTCCACCCCCGAAGGCGCGCGCGATTACCTGGTGCCCAGCCGCACCAATTCCGGCCAGTTTTTCGCCTTGCCGCAATCACCGCAGTTGTTCAAGCAGTTGTTGATGATTTCCGGCTTTGATCGCTATTACCAGATCGCCCGCTGTTTCCGCGACGAAGACCTGCGCGCCGATCGTCAGCCTGAATTCACCCAGCTCGACATCGAAACCTCGTTCCTGAACCAGGACGAGATCATGGCCCTGATGGAGACCATGATGCGTTCCGTATTCAAATCCGCGCTGGACGTGGATTTGCCGGAAATGCCGCGCATGACTTATGCCGAGGCCATGCAGCGTTTTGGCACGGACCGGCCTGATCTGCGCAACCCGCTGGAGCTGGTGGATCTGGCTGATGTCATGGCCGATGTGGAATTCAAGGTTTTTTCCGGCCCGGCGAATGATCCGGAAGGCCGTATCGCCGCGCTGCACGTGCCCGGCAGCGCGTCCATGCCGCGCAAGGCGATTGATGATTACACCAAATATGTGGCCCAGTTCGGCGCGCGGGGGCTGGCTTATATCAAGGTCAACGAAGTCGCCAAAGGCCGCGATGGCCTGCAGTCGCCGATACTGAAATTCTTGCCCGACGAGGCGGTTAACGCCATTATTGAGCGCACCGGCGCGCAAGACGGCGACCTGATTTTCTTTGGCGCCGACAAGGCCGGCGTGGTAAATGATGCGCTGGGTAATCTGCGCGTGCGGTTGGGCGAGGATCTGGGCTTGCTCAAGGCTGGCTGGGCGCCGGTCTGGATTGTGGATTTTCCCATGTTCGACAAGGACAGGGAGAGCGGACGCTGGCAGGCATTGCATCATCCGTTCACCGCGCCTGCCGTGGATGACTCGCTGATGCTGGAAGCCAACCCCGGCGCGGCGCTGTCGCGCGCCTATGACATGGTGCTCAACGGCACCGAGATCGGCGGCGGCTCCGAGCGTATTCACGATACCGAAATGCAGGCTGCCGTGTTGCGGATTCTCGGTATTTCCGATGAGGAAGCGCAGGAGAAATTCGGCTTTCTGCTGGAGGCGCTGAAATTTGGCGCGCCGCCCCACGGCGGCATGGCCTTTGGCGTCGATCGCGTGGTGGCCATGATGGCCGGCGCGGAATCCATCCGCGACGTGATAGCCTTCCCGAAAACCCAGAAAGTGCATTGTCCGCTCACCGACGCGCCTGATTTTGTCGATGACAAGGTGCTGCGCGAGCTGAATATCAGGCTGCGCAAGGTGCCGGACGTGCTCAAACAGCACTGACGCCAGCCCGGATCCGGCGACCGGCTGCGCTGAAACAACTGCATAAGCCGCGCGGGTGTGATAAAACGGCTTTTTCGGGTTTCATTGCACGGAGAGCGCGTTGCGAATCATAATTTTCCTGCTGGCGCTGATGCTGGCGGTTCTGCTGAATATCGTTTTTGTCGGCGTTCATTATGGCGCTGATCGCCTGGTTCCCGTGGAGACGGTGAAGCAAAGAGTGCGCGCCGCCGTGGCCAGCGACAATATCGTCCCCATGGAATACCCCTGGAAAACCGTGGGTTTCGCCTCGCCCCTGAACGCCATAGGTTTGAACCACCGGGCTGACTGCATCATGAGTCTGATGGCGATGTACCGCGCTGCCAACCCGGTGCTGAATGCGGTGAACCCGGGCTATTTACGCACCGTGGTGGATGATCAGCTCTGCGACGTGGTCAAGGCTCTGGCTGACGACAACACGTCGGGCATAGCATTGCAGAAACGCTCGCATCATTACTTCTGGCATGGCGCCAAGCCTGTTACCCAGCTGTTGCTGACAAAATTCGACTATTACCAGATCTATCAGTTGATCCGGCAGTTGTCCTATCTGGGCTGGGCCTTGCTGCTGTCCGCAGCTGTCGCGCGCTCATTGTATGCGGGGCTGGCTTTCACACCGCTGGCGGGGCTGGCGATAGTGGGCTCCGGCCTGCCTTACAATGGTGGTATTGTCTTCGCCCTGCCTTATCTGTCGGCGCTGGTTCTGGCCCTGACCTATGTGCTGGTGCAATCACGAAAACCCGGACGGAATTTGCCGGAAGTTTTTTATATGGTTGTTGCTGGCTCGGTGCAGGCATTCTTTTTCCAGCTGGACGGGTCGATGATTCTGCTCAGCGCCCTGCTGATATTTGCCATCTATTTCATGGATCGCGCGGGACGGTCTGCGACTGGTCGCGCAAGGCGCTTGCCGGGTCTGATGCTGGTGTTTTATCTGAGCTTTGTCGCTTCCCTTCTGCTGAAACAGGGCTTTGCCGGCGTCTTCATTGGCTTCGAGCCGGCCTGGACCGGTTGGCAGGCTCGCCTTTCCGCCCTGTTCAGCGACGGCGCCAATCCGGCCAATCTGATGACGCTGATTAACCAGTATGCTCTCAGTATCATGGGCCATGGCGGGCTGGCGCGCCAGGTGCAATACGCCGGTCTGGCTGCCTGGCTGGCAGCGGCTGTCTTCGCTGTGCTGTTCAGCCTGGTGCGTCGCAGCGCAAGACCCGTGGCAGACCTGCTGGTTTTCGGCCTCATCGGCCTGTTGACGCTGGCGCGCTTTGCCCTGCTGCAAGCACCCTCGCCGGAAATGGCATTGTTTGCGTCGCGTTACTGGTTTGTGCTGATCGCCTCGGGCATGTCTGCCCTGGTCTGGCTGGTGGCCAGCTATCGTTATCGGGAAGGCGAACAGGCGGCGTCCTCGTCTGCGGGTTCCGAACAGACCGAACAGTCCGAGCCTGCCATGGAGCGGACTGCCAGAAAGTCAACGCGGGTATCCATACCCGGGCGGCTGTCGCCTGATCCCGGGGCTGCGGAAACCCGGCCCCGGCACGCGCGGCCTGTTGAAAAAACCGCAGCTGGCGTGAATGCGCAACCGGCCTTCGCTACGCCCGCAGATACCCCGGCTGCGCCGGCGTCACAAGCGGACGCGCCGGCAAACCCCCGGTCAGCCAGTCGGAAAACGCCACCGGCGTCGGAACAACACGCGGACAAGGCGCTGGAGGAAATACTGTCGGGGCCTGTTCCCGAAGCGGATCTGCTGCATCCGGGGGCGAAAACAGAAGTGACCAAGGAGCCGGCGCGACTGACCGTTGAAATACCGGAGTTTCTTGACGAATCCTGAAATACCGGGTCTGGTTACAGGTCTCCCAGACGGCTGTTCATGGCCGGGTTGGCCGCCCAGGTGGCGATGTCCCTGCCCAGGGCCTTGACGCAGCGGCCAAGTATGGAGCAGGTGCCCTTGTAACCGCCAAATACGCCACCACCGGAAACGCGCAGAGCTTCAAAAGTGCCCAGAACCTTGCCGTTGCGGGTCAGCCTGCCCTTGACCTGAACCGATTTTGCACCGCTCCAGGCGCCACCGCGACGGCCCTGCACCTGGGTCATGCTGAGGCTGAGTTTTTTCGCACCTTTTGGCGCCTTGCTGGTGGAAACCACCTGGTCAAACTGGCTGGCGCCATAACTGTTCAGGTAGCTGGACAGTTTTTTCCCCAGATCACATTCATTCTTGACCGCTGCCGGTACCGCGGCGCTTTTGGCGAACGGCACCACATCGGGTACCGCCAGGATATCGGCAGCAGCGCAGGTGGATGACGCCAGCAGGGCGGCACCGAGTAATGGCAGGGCCAGATTTTTCTTGTAGTGATACACGCAAAGTTCCTCCTCATTATTGGTGGCGCAAATATACCCCGGATCGGCTGCGCAGACTATGCGCTTTGTCACAAACCTGGCGGACTTCGTCGAGCGGACCGGCGGTTGCAGGCAGGCGGCTTGCGCAACGGTGGAAAACGGCGTATAGGTAACAGCTCGAATTCCCGATAAGGAGAGATAATAGATGGATTTGATGGAATTGGGCACGGCGCTGCTGAAGAACCAGATGTCCGGCAATGCCGATGAGGGTACTCTGGCCAGTGTGCTGGGCAGTCTGCTCGGTGGCGGCGACGCCCGCGACAGCAGCAGTGTTTCCCGCGAAAGTGCCAGCGGCGGCCTCGATCTGGGGGCTCTGGTGGGCAAAATGATGGGCGGCGATACCAGCGACAGTTTTACCGATCTGGTCAAGTCCTGGCTCGGCGACGGCGACAACGAGGCCATATCCGTGGATCAGGTGAAAGAGCTGTTCGGCGAGGAGAAAATCAATGAAGCCGCTTCGCAACTGGGCGAAGATGAGCATTCCTTTGCCGAGACATTGTCGAAGGTTCTGCCTGATCTGGTGGACAAAAGCAGCTCCGGCGGCTCCCTGCTGGATTCAGTGGGTGGCCTGGAAGGCATGATGAACATGGCTAAAAAGCTGTTCTGATACAGTCGGGTCGTCCTGAAAAACAAACGCCGCTGATGCGGCGTTTATTTTTTGTCCTGTTTTCTGGTCGAGGCGCGATAGCGATAGCGCGGTTTTCTGAACCGTCTGCGTGTTTTCCCCGGTCGCCTGCTTCGCCGCCACGCCAGCAGGACAAACGCTGCCGCGCCGAGGCCGATCAGCGCCGGCAGCGACAGATACCAGGTCGAGCGCCAGATGGATGCATGCAGTATCGAGTGCAGCACTTCGTCAATGAGCGAATCCATGCTGCGCAGGATACCGCAAACGGGAATCTGCCGCGAACGGCCTGCCCGCTGTCTCGCGCCACGCCCCGCAACCAGCCGGCGCAGTGACTGCCAGCTACAGTCCGATCAGTTCCGCGTGCAGGCCGTTGCTGGCCACCTGCGAAAGAATCGCGGCGCCACTGGTGGCGTCGGGGTCGTATTCGACGATCATCAGATGCGGGTTCTGATCCCGCAGGCCGACGGCGACGACTCCCGAGACATCGCGCATCTGTTTGGTGAGCAGGCTTCGGTGTTCCTTGTCCATATACTCATCGATATGAACGGTTACATCTACTAGATCATTCATTTCCGGCGTCTCCTGGTGAAAATACATCGGGTTTGTTATGGCTGTTTTCCCGGCCTGTCTGTGCAGGCTCGTCCAATGAAAACCGCAGAGCAAGATTATAAGTTGACCTGATGCGGGTATTGAATAGTCTTTAGTAGGTGTTGTTATGGAGAGACATTCACTTTGGAAAGGGGCGGGTAGCGTGGCAGGGGCGCCCGCTGCGTGAATTTAACGCGGTTCCCGGTGAGAAATCCGGGTTGGAATGATAGTATTCGGCGCAATCATTGACCGCTTTATCAGGAGTACCAATGGCTGGACATAGCAAATGGGCCAACATCAAGTTCCGCAAGGCGGCGCAGGACGCCAAACGCGGCAAGGTCTTTACCAAGATTATCAAGGAAATCACGGTTGCCGCGCGCATGGGCGGCGGTGACCCCGATGCCAACCCGCGCTTGCGCGCCGCCATCGACAAGGCGCTGGGCGCGAACATGAAAAAAGACAATATCGAAAATGCGGTGAAGCGCGGCACCGGCGAACTGGAAGGCGTGAACTATGAAGAAGTCACGTTTGAAGGTTATGCGCCCAGCGGGGTTGCCGTGCTGGTGGAGTGCATGACCGACAACAACAACCGTACCGTCAGTGAAGTGCGCCATGCGTTCTCCAAATATGGCGGCAACATGGGTACGTCCGGGTCTGTCGCCTATCTGTTCAGCAAGCTCGGCGTCATGGTGTATCCGGAGGGCAGCGACGAGGACGCCATCATGGAGGCCGCCATCGAAGCCGGTGCGGATGACGTGCAGACCAATGAAGACGGCTCCATCGAAGTGACCACCGGATGGGAATCCTTTCACGAGGTGAAAAAGGCGCTGGAAGAAGCGGGTCTTGCGCCGGAATATGCCGAGATCGAACAGCGTGCCTCCACCTCCGTGGATCTGTCCGTGGACGATGGCGTCAAGGTGCTGAAGCTGCTGGACGCGCTGGAAGATCTGGATGACGTGCAGCAGGTGCACAGCAATGCCGAAATCCCGGAGGAATCGTACCAGGCTTGAAA
>JALXFQ010000128.1 GCA_027067235.1 Gammaproteobacteria bacterium | reverse complement strand
GTACGGGAACGTCGTCTGCCACCGGCATGCTCATCCCGGCCACCGGGCGTTTTGCCGACGGCTTGTCCAGCAGTTTCATTTCCAGCCGCGCATGAGAAAAATCCAGCGGGAGGATTCGGGCATTCGAGGCCTCGAACCGGGCGCCACTGGCTGGCGGCGACAGGCGCACCAGGGCCAGTTTGACCACCATGGCATCGTCGCCGCCCGCCACCAGTCTGAATTTGCCGTCCAGTTTGTCGGCCAGGGCATTGGTCAGCGCAGCGGAAATGGCGCTGGCTTCGGCATCGGATATTCTGGCGTCCTTGCGGCTCTGGTAGTAGAAAACCACCGGTTCCAGCGCCAGCTTGCTGCGCTCGCCAAGATCCGCGTCTTTCTTTCTGAATCGCAGTATGTCGGGGTTATAGGACGCCCGCTGATAGTGGGACAGGCGACCCAGAAACGGTGATTTTTTGTAACTGGAGGAAGTTGCGCAGCCCGCTGAAATCAGCGCCACGCCCATCAATGTGGCGATAAGAATACCGGTTTTTTTCATAATTTTGCTTTTGGCACGATGGCCACCTCGTCGTTGTCCAGCAGAACCCAGTCATTCGGTACAAACTGCTTGTTGACCGTAACGGTAACCGAGTCGTCCGCCAGGGCATGCTCATAATGTTTGCCACGCCGGCGCAGCCAGCGCAACAGATCCGCTACGGTAATGATGTAATAGGGCAGGTCCACTTTTTCTTCCTGCTTGCCGAACTTTTTTACCAGGTCGATGAAATACAGAATGGTAACGCCCACGCTTTTTTCCGGCTTTTTTTCAGCGCGTTCATGGCGCCGGACCTGGTCCTGGTAATCAGCCCAGTTCCTGTCCTGTTTGCGGCCCAGGTCATACAGGGTCTTCCAGGAAAACACCCCGGCATCATGGCCGTCATCGAAATGAATCTGAATGGCGTAGCTACCCACAGGGGTGAGTTGTGAAATATTGACATCCTGCTTGCCCATTACCAGTTTGCCTGCTTCCTTGTTGACCTTGACGTCGGCAGACGGCGCGAACACACGCAGATATTCGGCGGGCAGCTGAAAACGCTCACCATCATCAAACTGGATTTCCAGAATTTTCGATTTGCGGTGCAGATTGATTTCCGTCGGCGTCGGCATGGGTGGTTTGCGGGTATCATTTTGGCAGAGCAGGTAATATTATCGCGAACAGCCGGAAAATACTGCCCTCAATGATCCCGGATTACGCACCATGACCGACAGAATTGTACAAAAAACCGCCGCTGTATTCGATAGCGTGGCCGAAGGCTATGACAGCGAAGCCCTGCGCATGTTTTCCTTTGCCGCCGACCGGCTTGTTGATCTGGCTGAAATCGGCCCGCACATGCGCGTGCTTGACGTCGCCACCGGTACCGGCGTAGTGGCCCTGGCTGCTGCCCAGCGCGTGCCGGCCGGGCGGGTTCAGGCCATCGACATTGCGCAGAAAATGCTCGATCGCTTGTGGCAGAAGGTGGAAGTACACGGCATTCGCAATATTGACGTGTATGACATGGACGCCCAGAAAATGGACTTCCGCAGCGATTATTTCGACAGGATTCTGTGCAACTTCGGCCTGTTTTTCATGCCCGACATGCAGACAGCGGTGGACCAGTGGGCGCGGGTGCTCAAACCCGGCGGTCGAGTGGCGTTCAGTACCTTCGCTGAGCCACCGTTTCAGCCGCAGACCGGGCTGTTTGTGCAAAGGCTGCAACAGGCCGGAGTGGATCCTGGAAACGACCAGACCGGTCTCGACCGGCTGGCCGACCCGGCGGTGGGCAAGGCGCTGCTGACAGCGGCCGGATTTGGCAATATACAGACCCATGAGCAGACCCTTCGTTACCATTTGAAGGACGAAAAGGAATGGGCCGACGTGATCTGGTTCAGCGGTTATCGCGAAACTGTCGACCGCATTCCGGTCGATCAGCGCGAACGTTTGCTGGGTCAGCACCTGTGGGATGTATCGCAGTTAGTCGGCAGCGACGGATTGCTCATGGAGGCCGCGATTCGCTACTTCACCGCTGACCTGCCGGGCGGAGAGAATACTTGAAAATTCGGTTTTTGTTCGATAGACTGGCCTGGTCGAACAAAAAACGAATCATCAAGGCTGGTACATGACCCGTCAGCAGCAGGCTGTATTCAACACTATTCAGCAATATGTGCTGGATTTTGGCCGTCAGCCAACGCTGGCCGAGATCGGGCTGCAGCTTGCTCTGGCGCGCAGCACGGTGCATGCCCATGTGCAGAAACTCATTGCCCGGGGTTATCTGAAACCCGGCGAAGGCAAGGCCGCCTATGCCCTGGAGCAGCAGCCGGGCCGTTTCCGCCTGCCGCTGCTGGGGCGCATCGCCGCCGGTCGCCCGGTGGAGGCCATCGAAAACCGCGACTATCTGGATCTGGCCGAGCATTTCTGTGGAC
>JALXFQ010000127.1 GCA_027067235.1 Gammaproteobacteria bacterium | reverse complement strand
TTACCGGGCAGGCGTTGTCGGTCAGCGACCAGGTAGCGTACAGGGTATACAGGGTTGAGCCATCAGTATGGTTGTAGACCGCCAACGCCTGCCCGGTAATCAGCGGCGTAAATTCGTAGCTGGCGGCGATGCTGGAATAGCGGCTGGCGAGATACGGCAGTCTGACCGCTCGGTTCAGGACTGTGGGCAAGGACAGCAGCGCGGCATATTCCCGTCTGTCATCGGCCCCGGCACTGTTACGGAAATGTTCGATTCGCAGGTCGAAGCTGTTGGCCCAGCGGTGTTCGAGGTCGATGGTCCATGCGGCGTAATCGTCTTCGCCATCTCGCGGGTTGGCGAACAGCGCTTCGGCACGCAGTCCCAGCCAGTCGAACAACTCGGTTTGCAGCCCGCCGCCGACCACGTTATCCCGCCGCACCTTGCCACCCAGCAGCGACCATTCCAGCAGGTCGTTGCCACGGGTGAGGCGCAGCAGCCAGGATGTGCGGCCACCATTAATACCGCTTTCCCAGCCGGTATCGCTGGCGGCGTCCGGCCTGTACCCGGCCACGGCGATCAAGGAGAACTGCGACAGTCCGCCCAGACTGATATCCGCGCGGGCGGCATCAACGCCGGGTTTGTATTCACGGAAGAAACTCTGCGCAGCAAAAAGCGCGAAGAAATCCGTCGGCGAAAAGAAGAATGTCGTCGCCAGATTCACCGGCTGCCTGCCAAGCTTGTATTGCTCGCGCCCTGTATCCCCGCTCAGGAACAGCCGGTCAAAAGCAAGGCGGTGGGAGGCGTCGCTCCAGCCGAGGCTGGCGCTACGCTCCGGGGAAAAACTGGACGCTGTGGTAAGGCCCGTATCCGCTGAAGACCAACCACGGGCGAGCGTTGCTTCCAGGCCGGTCGCGCCGATGCTGGCCTGGGCCATCAGCCGGAAACCGGCGGTAGTGATGGCGTTTTCGACGGTTGCGAAAGCGGCCGGCGTTTCATTTTGGTCGAGCGCGGTTTGACCGATGGTGAGGAAGCCGTCGGCTTCGAATCGGGCGTTGCCGGCGTCAGCGGCATAAAAAGCCTGAACCGGAGCGGCTAAACACAGCACAAGCAGGGCCATGGCCCAAATCACGACCCGGCTGATCCCTTTAGCGGGAAAAGGCCCGGGGAAAGGTCTTGCTGCCCCAATCGCCATCACTTCAGGGTATCCGACTCGATCCTGCCGTCGCGCAGATGGATCAACCGCCGCGCCCGCTGCATGACCTGCGGGTCGTGAGTGGAGAACAGAAAAGTAATGCCATGCTCCCGATTCAAATCACCCATGAGATCCAGCAACTCAATGGCTGTATGGGAATCGACATTGGCGGTGGGTTCATCAGCCAGTACGATATCCGGTCGGGTGACGATGGCGCGGGCGATGGCGACGCGCTGCTGCTGGCCACCGGACATTTCGTCGGGTCGGCGCTGTTCCAGTCCGCCCAGACCCACCTGCTGCAATACGCTCATCACTCTCTGGCGGCGTTCCGGCGCAGGTACATCCTGCAGCGCCAGCACAAACTCGGCGTTTTCATACGCAGTCAGCACCGGAATCAGATTGTAGGACTGAAACACGAAGCCGATGCGGTCACGGCGAATGCGGGACAGTCTGGCGTGACTCAGAGTGGTCAGCTCGATATCGTCCAGCCAGACCTTGCCGCTGGTGGGTTGATCCAGAGCGCCGATCATGTTCAGCACGGTGGTCTTGCCGGAGCCGGATGGCCCCGACAGAGCGATAAATTCTCCGGCGTCGATTGCCAGAGACAGATCATCCACCGCCCTGACGGTCACCCTGCCCTGCTGGTAGTAGCGACAGACCTGCTCCAGTCTGACGATGGAATTTATTTTTGTCATCTCGTACTCAGCGCCTCCGCGGGGTTGATGCGTCCGCTGCGCCACGCCGGGTACAACGCCGCCAGCAGGGTCAGAACAAAACTGACAGCAGCAATGGCAGCAACATTGCGCCAGTCCAGACGGATGCGAATAACCGGGTCGATCAACACCTTGCCAATGTGATAGTCGTTACCCATCATGGCGGAAAAATCCAGCCCGTGCTGATGCATCCACGCATACCAGGGCGCGGTAATCAGCGCACCCAGCAGCAATCCCAGTACGGTAATCATCAGGGTTTCCACCAGCACGGTCAGCACCAGTTGCCACGGCGACATGCCCAGCGCCAGCACCACGCCAAACTCGCGGCGGCGCTCCAGCACGCTCATCAGCATGGTATTGAATATACCCGCTGCTATCAGCACGGCGACAAAAATCTGGCTGATGTAGTTGGAACTGGAATCAATGGTTATCATGCCAGCCACGTCGGTCTGGGTCTGTTTCCAGTCCAGCACCTGGTATTGCGCCGGGTCGAGCATGGCCGCGATGCGCGCCTTGATGGCCGGCGTGTCGTGCTGATCTTCCACCAGCAC
>JALXFQ010000126.1 GCA_027067235.1 Gammaproteobacteria bacterium | reverse complement strand
CTCACTGCGTCTGACCCGGCGGCGAGCGCCCTCAGCACCCTGCGGGCTTGGAACAAAGGATAGCTCCTTCGGGGAAGATAATCACACGGGATGGAACAGGTAATGCCCATACTGGGTTTAGCGGCATCGGCGCGTTGATAAATCAGCTCTGCCGCCGTATGGCCGTGGGCGGCCCAGTGCATCTTGTTCTGTACTTGCTGAAAAAAGCGTTGTGAAGTTTCGGCCTTCGGGTCGTAATCGGTGCTGGTGGCGTAGATATCCAGCACCTTGCGCCAGAACATCTTTTCCGACGAGCGAATATCCCGGATGCGCGCCAGCAACTCCTCGAAATAGCGCTCATTACCCGCTTCCTTAAGACGCTCGTCGTCCAACACAAAGCCCTTGCGGATGAACTCGGTGAGCGTTTGCGTGGCCCAGATGCGAAAGCGGGTGGCGACGGCGCTTTTTACCCGGTAGCCCACCGAGATGATGGCGTCGAGGTTGTAATAATCCAGTTTCCGGCGTACTCGGCGCTTGCCCTCCTGACGAACCGACAAGAATTTCTTGTGAGTTGCCGCAGGTTCGAGTTCGCCCTCATCAAAAATATTCTGAAGATGCTGGCTGATATTCTGCTGAGAAGTTTGAAACAGCTCGGCCATCTGCGGCTGAGTAAGCCAGACCGTCTCCCCCTCTAGCCGCACATCCAGCCGCAACTGACCGTCCTCGGTCTGATACACCAGTATATGGCTGTCGGGCGCGGGCGATTGAGAGGCTGTTTTTTTTGAGGGCTTATCGGGCACGATTACATCTCGAAGGCTTGGGCGAGGATTTTCTGGGGCAATATTGACAGATCCTTTTCCTGTTCTCTAATTGCCGATACTGCCTTCTTCCATTCTTTCATGATTTCTGTCAGTCGCCCCGAAAGAGAATGCTGGATATTCACATCGGGCATTGGAATTTCTATATTTTCAACCTGCTTTGGTGAAATATGAGGAACACCGAGACTTTGGTCATGACCCGTGATCTCATTAATAAACAAATCGGTTTGCAAGTAAGCATAGAGATAGTCGGCATCCATTTTCTTTGGATCAAGAATAAACCTGCCGACTCGCTGCACAAGAAGAGCAGGCAAATCATCTGCCCCGACACGGGTCACCTTAATGCCACTTGAAATAATCGGACGATCCAAGCTAATCAGCACGTCCCCATCATTGAGCACATAGCTTGGGTACTTGTCCGCATCGCCTTTGCTCAGGAATACCGTTTCATCCCAGTAGACCTTGCCTGGAAGAATATTGGCATTCCGTAATAGACGAACACCATTTGCTTTGAATGTATCGCTCTTGAAGGCATAACCGGATTGGACCTTCGCAGCAGAACCAATGGGCTCCTTGTTGCTAATACTTCCGAAAATTGATTCCAATGCTTTTGCTTTAAGGGCATTTGCATCCCGCAACTGCACCTCCGCTGCCTGGCGAGCCTTGTCCACTTCGGCCAGTTGGGCTTTCAGGCGGGCGGCGATTTGGCATTGTTTTTCTTTTGGCGGACAAGGTATTTCTAAGTTTTCCAAAAACTTAGAGGGGACACGCTGTTGGCCCACTGCACCAGTGAAGGTTTTTACTGCTGCATCAAGTGTTTCTTTACGTCGAAGATAATAGTGAATCCATTCTGGCGTTAGTTCGTCACCAGTACGAATAACATGAAATTCTGTAGAACCGAATCCAAAACCATCCACAAGGTCGTTAAGGACGGCATGTTTCCCGTTCTGCATACACGGCGTAATTTTGGCAAAAATCACATCACCATTTTCAAAATACGTGTAACCCTTTTTTACCTTTGTGTACGGTTGCGTAACTCGCTTTGTGACTTTACCAAGAACATCATTTACCGCTTCCATCGGAACAAAAGATGTTGGCACTTCACCCTCGCGCTCGATGATGGGTCGCCTTGGGTTTATCTCTGCAATTTCTGATAATTTCACAATAGGCCAACTCATACCCCAAACAACCTCCCCTTCGCCTCATGCATCACCTGCACCGGCTTGCCCAGCACCCGCAGGGCATCCAGCCCACCGGCGTTGCTGATCTCCGGCACATCCCACAGCGCCGGGGTTTCCAGCGCGTCGGTGCCGCCCTGGGCGAACTGGTGCCCCAGTCCCTTGAGCACGATGGCGGCCTTGTTGTCCATATCATCGAACCAGGGCTGGTTGGCATCGATGTAATGCTGGCCGCGTTCGGGGCGCTTGAGGGCGCGGGCGTGGTAGCCGTGGTGGCCGAAGAAGTCGTACAGGTCGAAGTCGCTCATCTGGTCGATCTCGCGGATCACTTCGGGGCTGAAGTTGTCGCCGAGCAGGTGGTCGATGAGCTGGCGGCGCTTTTGGGTGACTATCCACAGTTCGCGGAAGTCATCGAGGTTGTGGGCCTCGGAGAGCACCCGCCGGATCACTTCGCGGCGGTATTCGTCCACCGGGACGGGGGTCTCCTTGCCATCGCCGCCACGGCTGAGGATGAAGCGGCCTTCGGGTTTGACGATGACAGTCTGGCCGCCGATCTCCGCCACGGCGGGGCCGCCGTCATCCCCGCCATCGCCATCGTCTCCGCCGCCACCGCCGCTACCGCTGCCACTACCGGGACGCGAGGGTTTGGTGATGAAGTCGGTGCCGAACAGGCGGGTAACATCGGTGTAGTCGTAGAGCCAGAACTTGTATTTTTGCGTCGGCTCATCAATGCGGGTGCCGCGCCCGACCATCTGGTAGAACTTGATGGGCGATTGCAGGTAGCGGAAGAACACCACGGCATTGAGGCGTTCGATGTCCACGCCCGCTTCCAGCAGGTCCACGGTGCAGGCAATAAAGGCGCGTTCGCCGGAACCGCGCATGGGTTCGATCATGTCCGCGCCGTTGTTCGGCCCGCCCATGCACTTGAAGGCGTAGTGGTCTTTGGGGGTTTGCTTGTTTTCCTGACACCAGCGGGTGTACAGGTTGTTCATGTGCATGGCCACGCGGTCGGCATGGATTTCTCGGGTGCAGAAGATAATCACCTTCTGTTCCGGGCCGCCGTTGTCGCATAGCAGTCGGAACAGGTCCTGGCACATCCTGGGGGTGCGCAGTTCGATGAACAGTTCGTGGTCGAAGTCCTTACCGGTGTATTCGGCCTTGGGCAGGTCGTCCTCAGTAAGCAGTTTGCCGGTGCGAATGTCCCTGACCCCGGCCTTGAGGATTTCTTCCCGCGTGAATACGGTATTGTCGATACTGGCCTTGCGCTTGACGATCTCGCAGGCGGCCAGGTAGCCGTCTTCCTGCGCCTCGATGAGGGTGTATTCGTAGACCGGTTTGCCAAAGTATTTGTGATTGTTGGCGGTGATTTCCTTGTCTTCGTCCGTGGCATTTTTGGATTCGTGCAACTGGCGCGGGGTGGCGGTCAGGCCGATATGGATGGCGTTGGGGTTGCGCTTGAGCACTTCCGACCACTTGCCCCAGGCGGAGCGGTGGCATTCGTCGATGATGATGACGCTGAAGGCATCCTCGCCGTAGTGTTCGGACAGAAAGCTGGCGAAGCCTTCTTCCTCATCATCCAGCCCGAGGGTCTGGTAGGTAGCGACATGGATGCGGGCGTTGCGGGCGGCGTTGTCACCGTGTTCGGTCCTGACGATGCGCACGTTGTCGCCAAAGGCGGCCTTGAGTTTGGTGTAGGCCTGTTCACGCAGTTCGTCGCGGTCACACAGGAACAGCGCGGGTTTGGGCAACTGACCGGCCTCGCTGAGACGCCACAGCAGGTTGGTGGCGATGATGGTCTTGCCCGAGCCGGTGGCCAGGGCCAGCAAGACGCGGGCGGGTTCGTTATCCTGGCGACAGTGAATGATCTTTTCAAAGGCGGCGCGGATGGCGGCATCCTGGTAGTAGCGGCTCTTCGACCAGGCGCGGCTGTCGGACTGAAACAGGATTTGCGCTTCCGGCCGGGTGATGTCGATGCCGCTGTCTTTGGCGTAGCGGGCGCGCAAGTCCGGGTGCGGCGGGAAATCTTCAAAGGGAAACGGCCCGCTTTGCAGGTGGGTGAACAGATCAAATTCACCATAGCGGTGGCCGTTGGTGGCAAAGACGTATTTTACGTCGAAGCGTTTACACTCGGCGTAGCCCTTGGCCTGCTGCATGCCCTTGAGCGGGTCGGCATTTTCTCTTTTTGCTTCGATGACTGCGACCGGCAGCGGCTTGGGCATGTCGCCGACCTGAACGCAGAGCAGGTAGTCGGTACGCCCCGCGCCCTTGCGGCGGCGACCTTTCGGGCCGGTTGGCTCGACCGGGGCCGGGGTTTCCAGCTTGATACGTTGTGGATCGTCATAGCCTTTTTGTCGCAGCAGCGGGTCGATCAGGTGGTATTTGGTTTCTTCTTCGTTCATTGCCATGATTCATCCAGCCCATGCAGCACCAGCACTGGCCCGGTTTCCCGCCAAGCTCCGGGTTCACGGATGTTGCTTTCGTTGGTGATCCCGCTTCACTCACGCCGGTTGCCCGGCCCCGGTCTTGCCCCGGGCCGCAACGCTTGCGCGACTGCCATGGCCGTATCATGCAGAATGCCAGGCAACAATGCCATGAGAACGGAAAACAGTCAGTTCACCATGAGACCTTCGCGGTGGACGGGGGGCTGCGGCGAGTCTGGCCGTGACCGTCCCTGCGGGATCAGCAGAACGCGCGAGGCGATCTTTATACTGGCAGCGAGGTCAGGCTGCTCAGTTGAGCTGTACCCGCTGCCCCCAGGGTACTTTTTTACGGCCCTTTACCAACCAGATCACCGGGTAGTCGGGGTCCATCGGCGGGAAGTCGCCATCGGCATCGGTGAAGTACACCAGTGTGTCCGGGCGGATGCCGTGCCGCTCCAGGTATTCGAACGCGGGCTTGAAGTCGGTGCCGCCACCGCCGCCGAACGCTTTGGGCAGTTTGAATTCTTCCCAGGCCTCGTAGCGCCAGGGTCCGTCCGGGTCCATTTCCAGGTCGCAGGCGTACAGGGTAACGCGGGCGCGGATCTGACCCTTGATGGAATCGACCTCGGCGAGGAATTCGGCCAGTTCTGCGTCGGAGATCGAGCCGCTGGTGTCGATGACTACCGCCAGGTTGATCTGTGAGCTACGCAATGCCGGCAGGATGTAGCTGCCTTCACGCCGGGAGGGACGCTGGAAACTATAGTCGTCGCGGGCGGCGGCGGTCAGGTAACGCGCCAGCAGCATGCGCCAGGGCAGTCGGGGTTGCAGCAGGTGGTCCACTAGCCGCGCCATGCTGCCGGACATCTTGCCAGCCTGCATCGCGGTCTGGGCCGCGCCGGCAAGTCGCTGCTTCCATTGTACGTCGAGTGCGTCCTGCTCGGTGGCGTCCAGTGGCGGTGGCTGCGGCGCACCACCGGCATCGTCATGCTGTTCGGTGCTGTTGTCGTCGCCGCCGTCGCCATCCTGGTCGTCCTCGCCAGGCTGGTCGCCGATGTCGCTGTCCTGGTCCTCATCCGGGTCAGGGTTCGGGTCTTGGCCGCTGCCACGGCTGCGCTCTTCGCTGTCGTCCTCGTCATAGACGTGTTTGTCCATCGGCTTGTCCGAGGAGTTTTCGTCTATATACGGGTAGATCTCTTCGGCGGTCATGCCCTCGTAGCTGTCTATCAGCAAGGTGCCGGGCGGTGGCTTGAGGCCTTCTCTGGCCAATAGCGGGTTGACGGCATGGTCGCAGGCGATGTCCCAGCGGTGCTTCTGGCGGTGCTGACGGCGGGCAAAGTGTGACAATGCGCAATGCAATGCCTCGTGGGCGAGGATAAACTGGGTCTGGTCGTGGCTGAGCGCCTCGATATATTCCGGGTTGTAGTAGAAGTGGCGGGCGTCGGTGGCGGTGGTGCGGCACCATTCGGGGTCTGCCGCTTTCATCGGCAGGCGTAGCACCAATGCCCCCAGGAAGGGTTTTTCCAGGATCAGCCGGGTACGCGCTTTGGCCAGCTTGGTTTCAAGCTCTGTATGCTCGCTCATTCGTACAGCATGACGTCGCCGACGCTCTTGGCCCAGTCGGAGAACTGCGGCACCGTGAACATCGCATCGCCAACCGCCCGATACAGGTCAGACACCAGCATCACGCCCATTTCGCGCAGCGGAAACAGCCCGCCATAGTCGAGCACCCGGCCAATGACCTGCTGGGCATCGCCGCTATCGCGGGCGCGGATGGCTCGCCCGACCAGCGCCGCCGCAACGGCGTATTGCAGGTCTATCGACTCCGGCACCGGCACGTCTTCACCGGCCAGGATGGCGTCCAGGTCCGGCATGCGATCCATGCTTTCCACAAATGCATTCAGCTCGATACCGGCCGCCGGGCCAACGCAGGCCTGCAAAGTGCCCACCAGCAGGTCCGGGCTGTCGATGAATTTCTGCAGCCCGCGATGAGCAAACTCCCATGAGCGCGGCGACGGGAACGCCACGGGGTTGTGCGCCGGGTCAAAGTCAAACAGCATCTCTGGCTTGAAGCGCAAGAAGGCAATGACGCGCTCGTCGATGCCGTTCTTGTAGGCCCATGAGACCCAGTCATCGAGATGGGTCTCGACCTCGAAGTGCGAGAAGCGGTTGGCCAGCGGCGCCGGCATCGAATAAGTCACGCCGCGGTCGCCCTGGCGGTTGCCAGCGGCGAAGATGGCCCAGCCCCCGGGTACCTGATAGTGGCCCAGGCGGCGATCCAGAATCAGCTGATAGGCGGCGGCGGAAACGGTGGGCGGTGCCGAGGTGATCTCGTCCAAAAACAGAATGCCGGCCGGGCCATGACGTTCGACATCCGGCAACAGCTCGGGGATGGCCCACTCGACCATCTGGTCCACCCGGAACGGGATGCCGCGCAGGTCGGTCGGCTCCATTTGCGACAGGCGGATATCAATTGCGGGCACGTCGTGCTTGAGCGCCACCTGACGCACCATGTCGGACTTGCCGACGCCGGGCGGCCCCCACAGCATCACCGGGGTGTGATGGCCTTCGCTCGTACTGAGAAACTCCCGATCCAGAACGCTTAGCACTTGGGCTGGACGCATAGTAACTCCAGAGATAGTAAAGAGAATGGCCGCAAAATCGGCGGGGCGGGATAAGAGCAT
>JALXFQ010000125.1 GCA_027067235.1 Gammaproteobacteria bacterium | reverse complement strand
CGTCCGCTGGTGGAGGCGCTGATGCAACGCTGGCCGGACCAGCGCGTACTGGTTACAACCATGACGCCCACCGGTTCGGAACAGGTCGGGCTGCTGCTGGGCGAGCGCGTGGCGCACTGTTATGCGCCCTACGATACGCCTGGCGCGGTGCGGCGGTTTCTGAAACGCGTCAATCCCCGCGTCGCCATCATCATGGAAACCGAGCTATGGCCCAATCAGTTCAAGGCCTGCTTTGATCGGGATATTCCGGTTTTCTGTGCCAACGTGCGCTTGTCCGAACGCTCCCTGCGCGGCTATCTGAAATTTCGCAAGCTGATCAACCAGGTGGTACAGTGGGTCAGCGTGTTTGCCACGCAGTCGCGGCAGGACGCCCGCCGCGTCAGACAGCTGGGCGCGTCACCGGAGCGCGTCCACGTCACCGGCAGCATCAAGTTCGAAATGGATCTCGCTCCCAGCTTGCAGGAAATGGCGCAAATCCAGCGCCACCAGTGGGGTAACGACCGCCCCATCTGGCTTGCCGCCAGCACCCGCGAAGGCGAGGAAAAGCTCATCCTCAAGGCCTATGCCGCCGTGAAGAAAAACCGGCCGGACCTGTTACTGGTCATTGCGCCGCGCCACCCGGAACGTTTTGCCGCAGTGGCCAGACTGGTGCAGAAACAGGGCTGGGAAGTGGCCCGCCGCAGCGACGGCCCCGGCTTCCTCGCCCCCGATGTGGATGTGTACATCGGTGACACCATGGGCGAACTGCAACTGCTCTACGCCGCGTCCGACGTGGCCTTCGTCGGCGGCAGCCTGGTCAAAACCGGCGGCCACAACATGCTCGAACCCTGCGCCGTCGGCGTGCCGGTGGTGTTTGGCCCGCATACTTTCAATTTTCGTGAAATATCGCAGTTCGTGGAAGAACGCGGCGCTGGCATCCGCGTACAAACCGTGGACGAACTCGCCAACGTACTCGACCAGCTCCTCGGCGACCCCGAACTGCGCTTCGAAATCGGCGAAAAAGGTAAAAAACTCGTACAGGAAAACCGCGGCGCGCTGGAACGTACTCTGGCGCTGCTGGAAGAAATATTGCGTTCGCAGGGGGAGAGTTCACCCGCCCGATAGCGCTTGTATCCGCCCTGCAGGATGCCGGTGAGCCTTGCGAACCGCATCAATCGTGAACGGAGGCAAGGGCTTGTGAGAGTGTGCCTCCACAACAATGCCGACGGATGTTCGTATATTGTTGCGCGACCGGTGCGGTTCGTTCCTCACCGCACCCTACGGGGAATACGGTAAACATCCGGAATTATGTCTGCGTGGGGCCGGGTTGACACCGTTGGGCGGATGAATCCGCCTCTACGCTTTGAGTGATTCGATCTGTTTTTTCAGTTCGGCGCAATCGGGGTGACGGGTGAGGATTTCCAGTCTGTTTTCCACGGGCGGGGTAACGGGCGTTAGTTGTCTGTCGTTGACGATCATCGGGCCGTGTTCGGTGTTGAGCAGGCCTTTGATGCGTTGGGCTGGTGTGTTCGCCAGCCAGTGGTTGAGTTTTTCACGGGAGAAAATCCAGTCACGGGGCAGTATCCAGCCGCAGCTTTGCAGGTCGCTGTCGGGTTCGTGCCGGTGGAACTGCGGGTGTTGTGCTTTTCGTGCGGGGTTGTGGGGCAGGTCCAGCCAGCGGGTTTGCAGTTGGCCGTGGCGGGTTTGCGCCACCAGGCTTTTGGGCGGCGTGGCGGCATTCGCCATTTGTTCGAACAGCGCCAGTTCGCGCGCGTCTGCCAGGTCGGTCTTGTTGGCGATCAGGATATCGGCAACGGCAATCTGGTCGGTGAAGTTTTCGTTGCTGGTGTAGCGCTGGTCGGCGATGTTGCGCGGATCGACCAGGCAGATGCTGGCGCGCAGGTCGAGCACGGTGCGGAAGCTGTCGCCCTGTAGCGTATCCAGTACGCGATGGGGGTGGCCGATGCCGGTGGGTTCGATCAGCAGGCGGTCCGGGCGGGCGGCTTTCAGCAGTTGGTTGACGCCCACCTGCAGCGGCGCGCCCGCGGCGCAGCACATGCAGCCGCCGGGGATTTCCTTTACCGCCACGCCGTGGGCCTGGTAAATCACGCCATCAATGCCGACCTTGCCGAACTCGTTGACCAGCACCGCCCAGGTTTCGTTGGAGGGTTTCTGCTCAATCAGATTCAGAATGGCGGTGGTTTTGCCCACCCCCAGAAAACCCATGATGAGGTTGGTGGGTATGTCCCGCAGGCGCGCCGTCGGCATTATACCCGGGATGCGGACATGACGTGTTTGATGCGGCCGATGCGGGTGAGCACGTTCTGGATATGCGACTTGCTTTCGACCTGTATGGTGAAATCCAGCGAGCTGGTGGTGCCGTCGTGGTCGTGGATGCTGACGTTTTCGATGTTGGAGCCGGCGGCGGCGATTTCGGCGGCGATGCGCGCCAGCGCGCCGCGCTGGTTGGCGACTTGCACTTTGATATCCGCAGAGAAATGGCCTTCCGGCTGTTGCTGCCATTCCACTTCCACCCATTTGTCGCCGTGGCGGCTGGGGGAGGATATGTTGGCGCAGGCGGCCTGGTGTATGACCAGTCCCTGGCCCGGCGTAACCGAGCCGACGATGGAGTCACCGGGGACCGGTTTGCAGCAGTTGGCCAGTTTGACCACCGTGCCTTCAGTGCCCTTGATCAGTAATGGCCGGGTCTTGTGATGGCCCTCGGGCTTGATCTGGTCACCGGCGAGCTGGTTGACAATCAGCGGCGCTATCTGTTGCCCGGTGCCGATTTCCGCCAGCAGGTCATCGAGCGATTCAATGCCCAGTTCGGTGAGTAATTCGCTGATTTTCTGACCGGATACATCGGCCATGTAAAGGCCGGCATTTTCCAGCGCCAGTTCCAGCATCTGGTGACCGATTTTTACCGCGTTACTGTAATCCAGGGCTTTGAGGAAATGACGAATATGGGCGCGCGCCTTGCTGGTGACCACGAAGTTCAGCCAGTTTGGCGCCGGGTGGGCGTTGGGGTCGGTGATGATATGCACCGTCTGGCCGTTGTGCAGGACTGTATTCAGCGGCACTTTCTTGTTGTCCACGCGCGCCTCGATGCAGCTGCCGCCGATATCGGTATGAACAGCGTAAGCGAAGTCCACCACGGTGGAGCCGCGCGGCAGGGTCATGATTTCACCGCGGGGCGTGAATACATAGACCTCGTCGGGAAACAGGTCGTTTTTGACATGATCAATGAATTCCATGGAGTCACCCGCGCTTTGCTGCATTTCCAGCAGGCGCTGGGTCCATTCCTGAATGCGTGACTGCTCCGCGGCGTTGCGCTTGCCGCGGGCCTTGTACAGGGCATGGGCGGCGATACCGCTTTCCGCCACCTGCTGCATGTCTTCGGTGCGTATCTGGATTTCCACCGGCGCGCCATAGGGCGTTTTCAGGATGGTGTGCAGGGACTGGTAGCCATTGGCCTTGGGTATGGCGATATAGTCCTTGAATTTGCCGGGTATGGGCTTGTACAGGTTATGCATGACGCCCAGCGTGCAGTAGCACTGGCCGAGCTGTTTGACGATGATGCGAAAACCGAAAATGTCCATGATTTCTTCGGCCGGCAGGTCTTTCTGTTTCATCTTCCGGTACACGCCGTAGACGTGTTTTTCACGACCGATGACGCGCGCCTTGATGCCTTCCTGTTTCAGACGTTTGCGGATGCCCTTGCCTATCTTGCGGATCAGATCCTTGCGCTGCCCGGCGCTGCGTTTGATGTGTTCGGCGATGACGCGGTAGCGGATGGGGTAGATGGCGCGAAAGCTGAGGTCTTCCAGTTCGTGACGAAACTGGTGCATGCCCAGACGGTTGGCAATGGGCGCATAGATGTCCAGCGTTTCCCTGCCGATGCGGATCTGTTTGTCGCGGCGCAGAGCGTCGATGGTGCGCATGTTGTGCAGGCGGTCGGCCAGCTTGATCAGAACCACGCGCAGATCATCCACCATGGCCAGTATCATCTTGCGCAGACTGGCGGCCTGGGCCTCGGCCCGGTTGCGGAAGTTGATCTGGGTAAGCTTGCTGACGCCATCCACCAGATGGGCGACATCCTTGCCGAACTGTCTGGCCAGCTGGTCCTTGCTGAAACCGGTGTCTTCGATCACGTCATGCAGCAGGGCGGCGATGATGGTGGGTTTGTCCATGCGCATTTCAGCGAGGATCTGCGCAACCTGGATGGGATGATGAATGTAGGGCTCGCCGCTGACGCGGGTCTGGCCCTGGTGGGCGCTGATGCCGAAGTCGATGGCGGCGAGAACCTGGTTGATGTCGCGATGGTCGAGATTGCCTGTCAGCGTGTTGACCAGCACATCGGCCAGATGGCGCGTGTCTGCGGAAGCCGCAGCCAGCGCGCTGTCGGGTTTGCGTCGGCCTGGCCTAGGTATCCGCGGCAGTCGAATGCTGGGCATCCGTCGCCGGTGCTGCGGTTTCATTGACCGAGGCTTCATCTTGCTCCGTTTCGCCGGTTTGCGCCATTTTTTCGGCGATCACCGTGGGTTCGTCGTCGAGAATGCTGGCGTCGATCAGTTTCTCGGCAATCTCGCGCAGGGCGATGACCGTGGGCTTGTCGTTTTCTTCCGCCACCAGGGGCTGGTAGCCCTGTTCCAGCTGACGAGCGCGTTTGCCGGCTATCAGCACCAGCTGAAAGCGGTTTTCAACATTTTCCAGACAATCTTCTACTGTAATACGTGCCATGCAGTTATCACTCTCGAAATCCAATCAATTACCGGGAAGCCGCGGGTCAGATCCGCAGCCCCCACTGCGAGCCGGGCATTATAGCCGATCTGTCGCCGGTTTTCGCCGTTTGTTGGCAGTTAATTTAACAACAGATTGATGATCGGTATCAGGGTCTTCGAGGCGCCGGGTGGCGAGGGCGGTGGAATGGCGCCGCAGTAGTTGTTGACAGGATTTTGCGGATTATAGGCGGAAGGCTTGCCGAAATCCTGCACCCAGTAAGGTCCGAAGCCGGACTGATTGTTATAGGCATGGCCGACGCCGATTTCAGTGAAACCGGGGTTCAGAATATTGGCCCGGTGTCCCGAACTGTTCATCCATACATTCATGACTTCCTGGGCGCTGGTCTGGCCGGTGGCGATGTTTTCGCCCCAGGCTCCCCAGACATACCCGGCCCGTTCCACGCGCATGCCCGGTGTACTGCCATCCGGGCTGTTATGATCAAAATAACCGTTTGTCGCCATGTCGCTGGCGTGACAGCGCGCGGCAATGGCCAGCCGTTCCTGGTACGCCAGCGGCGACAGTCCGGCGTTTGATCGCTCGACATTGACCAGATCAATGATTTCCTGTTCCACAGCGCCGGGGCCGGCCAGGGCGGTCATCGATGACAGCAGCAAGGCGACGGCAAGGAAACTGGGACCATGGCGACAGGATTGGGGCTTGAAAAAGCGTGTATTCATGTTTTCCGCAAAAGGGGGAGACTGGGTTGCTGTTAAAACTAGACTATTTTTTTATGAAGTCAACCAGCTCGGCCAGGGCGGTGTCGAAGTCATCGTTGACGATGACCTTATCGTATTCGCCAGCATGGGTCATATCCGCTGCGGCGGCCGCGAGTCTTTTCTTTATCACTTCTTCCGAATCCTGTCCGCGCTTGCGCAGACGATTTTCCAGCTCCTGAATGCCGGGTGGCATGATATAGACGCTGACGGCATCGGGGAAAGCCCGGCGAATCTGGCGTGCGCCCTGCCAGTCGATGTCCATGAGCACAATCTTGCCATCCTCGAGCTGGCGCTGGAGAGCGCGGCGGGAGGTGCCGTAGCAGTTGCCATACACCTCGGCGTATTCGAGAAAATCGCCTTCGTCCAGCAGGCGTTGAAACTCCTTGCGGCTGACGAAATGATAATCCCGTCCATCCTGCTCTCCGGGGCGCGGCGCGCGGGTGGTGTGCGAGACCGACCATGCCACATGGGGCATTTTTTCCATGAGCGCGCGGCCGAGGCTGGTTTTGCCCGCGCCGGAAGGCGCTGACAGCATGACGATTTTTCCCTTATTCAATGTTCTGCACCTGTTCACGCATTTGTTCTATCAGCACCTTGAGCTCCACGGAAATATTGGTCAGGCGGATATCGCTGGCCTTGGAACCCAGTGTATTGGCTTCGCGGTTCAGTTCCTGCATGAGGAAATCCAGCCGCCGGCCCACCGGGCCCGGGTCCGACAAAACCTTGCGCACCTCTGCAAAATGACTTTGCAGACGGTCGATTTCTTCTTCCACGTCGGATTTCTGGATAAACATGACGACTTCCGCTTCCAGCCGGGCCGGGTCCAGCTGGTCGCGTATTTCCGCCAGCCGCTCCTGCAGTCGCTGGCGGAAGCGGGCGATGGCCTCGACCCGTATTTGCGGTACATCGGCGATCGCCGCCTGCATCTCGTCAATGCGCTCCAGCAGCAGTTTTTTTATCCTTTCGCCCTCGCTGGCGCGGTTTTCAATGAGTTTCTCAAGGGCCCGGTCGAGCAGTTCGAGGGCCTGTTTGTTCAGGGCCTCCATGTCTGTTTCCGGACTTTTCAGCACGCCGGGCCATTGCAGCACGTCGATCATGCGCAACGGATCCACGCTGATGTCCTGATGGGCGATGGCTTCAGTCAGAGCCGACAGGCCGAGTACAGCCTGGCTGTCGACAGTCTGTTCAGCGTCGCCGGAAAGCGGCTGGAATCGCAGGTTGCAGTCGATCTTGCCGCGACTCAGCTGCTGGCTTACCGACGCTCTCACGGCCGGTTCCAGCGGCCGCAGCTGTTCCGGTAGGCGTGGCGAGATTTCCAGATAGCGGTGGTTGACGCTGCGCAGTTCCCAGCTCAGTACGCCCCAGGGCGTGCCGGCCTCCTCGCGCGCAAACGCGGTCATGCTTAAAGTCATGTTGTCTGTCTCGGGTTCAGTGTTTTACGGTCTTGCCGCTGGCCGGTGATCGCACCCACTTCAGTGGATTGACCGGCTTGCCATTGTGGCGGATTTCAAAATACAGGCCGGTGTCTTTGTGGCCGCCACTGACGCCAGCCGTGGCGATGACTTCGTTACTGGACACCCACTCACCCACTTCCTTGAGCAGGCTTTCGTTATGGGCGTA
>JALXFQ010000124.1 GCA_027067235.1 Gammaproteobacteria bacterium | reverse complement strand
GCAGGTTGGCGACACGATGGATCACCGCCACCGGATAGCCTGAACGGTAAACCAGCCCCATGGGGATGAGCCAGAGCATGGTATCGCGCAGGCCCTTGGTTTCGGTCTTCAGTTGCGGGGCATCGAAATAGACACTGTTGAAGGAGCCAAAAATGGTCCACGCAAAAATGGCCAGCAACAGCCATTCAAAGCCATCGGGCCGGCGGTTTGTGCCTGCCGCCGGTTTGGCCACGTGGTGAATCAGCCAGAACAGCAGATACAGAAAAGCACTCAGCGATTTCAGGGATTCCGCCGTTGGCAGGGTCAGCGCCAGCGTATACAGCATGAACAGTTCGGCCTGCTGCGCAAATCTGGCCAGTGCGGCGCGTGCTTCCATGGTCGGTCTCTGGTTCTCTCGAAAATTGGCTGACAAGGCTGCGTATTGTAGTTCAGCCACACAGCCAAAACGAGACGTTTCGGCGCAAAGCCGGGGCCGCGACCAGCGGGGCGGATCATGCCTGTTGCGGTTGTGAGAATGCGGCCGCGGGAGTAGAATCCGGCGCCGTTCGGCCGATGCAGGGCAATCCTGTCTGGCTGCCCCCGAAGTTGACGGGCGTATCCGCTTTTCACGGGCATATCCGCTTTACATGGAATGAATGACAGGGAGGAGGATTTTCCAATCATGATCAGAAAAATTGTGTTCTTTTTTGTGTCTGTTTCGTTGGTGCTGGCTGGCGGCGTGGCTGGCGCAGCGGTGGACAGGCCTGTCATTCAGGTTACGGAAAAGGATGCTGCGGTCGTCGGGTCGCCATTCCGGGTCAGGGCAAAAGTACTAGGCGCAGACCGTATTGACGAAGCCCGGCTCTATTTCAGGGCGCCGTATGCAAGGGATTTTGCCTATGTGAACATGACGCCGGAAAATGGTGAATTTGCCGGTCTGGCGCCAGCCCCCGCCAGGGGCGCAAGCCGCATCGAGCAGGTGATCCTGGCCCGGGACAGCTCGGGCCATGTTTACCGTTCGCGTTTCTTTGAAACCCGCGTCAGTCACGAACAAGGCGCTACTTCGCCTGCCCCGGCGCCGGTTGTAGTCTATTCCGAGGCCGCCCGCACGCCGGACGAACTGGACGGTTTCGCTGGCGACTATACGATCAGGGCCACGCCGGCGGCGGCGGCGAAACTTGGCGTGGTCGCCGGTCTGGTCAGGGCCGATGGTGGCACGCCGGCCGACGCCGGGGTACAGGCCGCAGGCAGCGCTCCGGCATCGGCAAAAAACGGCAAAAACGCGGGTTTGAGCAAGGCCTCCATTGCGGGCATAGCCGCGGGCGCAGTTGCTCTGGTTGCAGTGGCTGCGGGTAACAGCGGCGGTTCCGGCGGCGACAGCGCCGCGGTCAGTTCCGGCAACGACAGCGCGGCAGACAATTCCGGCGCGGCAAGTGGCTCTGGCGGCGGCAACAGCAGTTCAAACACCCAGACCAGGCACAAGTCGGTTCATGTGGGGCTGGCGTGGAACAACACGGCCGATGTCGATTTGCACGTGACCGATCCCTGTGGACACCGTATTGATCACCTGTTGCGTTCGGCCGTGTGTCAGGGTTATCGAGGTTCCCTCAATCGCAATGCCAATGACGAGCACCGACCGAATCCCACCACCAACCCTTCCGAAAGTATCGACTGGTCCCGGGGCGCGCCCAAAGGCCATTACAGCATACGCGTACGCATGCAGGACAATCGCGGAAACGGGCCTACACATGTTTCCCTGGTGGTCAAAATCGACGGTAAAACAGTCAGCAAGATTTCCACCAGCGTCGGCGCCCGCGAAGGTTCCAGCGTCTACACAAACTTCAATCTGTAAACCCCCGGGCGGTTACCGCAAGGCGCCGGCCTTACTTGTGGCGATCCTGATCGGAGAGTAGAATCCAGCCCCCCTGAGCCAGGGGGCGTTGCGCTGGCCCGGGTTGCTGTTTCCGGCATGTCTGAATGCCCTGTTTCACATGGACTCTTGATCAGGAGAAGTTGCGAATCATGACCAAAATACTGTTGTCCCTTTTTCTGTCTGCTTCGCTGGCGCTGGCGACTGGCGTGGCAGACGCGGCGAGCGGCCGGTCTGTTATCCAGATAGCGGACACAGGCAAGGTGCCCGTGGGTTCGCCCTTCAGGGTTTCCGCCAGGGTGAAAGACCCGGATGGCGTGGATATCGTCCGTCTGTATTTCAGGGCTCCGCATGCCGAGGACTTCGCGTTCGTCGACCTGAAACCGAAAGGTGGCGAATATGTCGGTCTGGTGCCGGCGCCGGCGGCGGGCACCAACCGCATCGAACAGGTGGTGCTGGTGAAGGACGGCTCGGGGAATATCTCCCAGTCCAGTTTTTTCGACACTTCCACCAGCATTGCCAAAACCGCCAACACGCCGTCGTCAAAGTCGGTTGTTGTGTATTCCGAAGCCACGCCGAAGCCGTCGAAACTGGAAGGCTTT
>JALXFQ010000123.1 GCA_027067235.1 Gammaproteobacteria bacterium | reverse complement strand
GTCTTCTTGCGCTTCGCGGCATATTCGGCTTCGGAAAAACTGATCTGATCCATGGCTTGATCCTTGTCTTCAGGTTGGTGGTTACGGTGCTTCACGCTGATTACTGTATTTTACCGGATGGGACGGGGTTTTTCAGAGGTTCCTTAATTATCATTGTACTTCGGGACGCGAAAAATATAGAATCGCGCGTCTTTCAGGGAACAGGGCCTGTTGCGCCCTGATTTTGCAACGATTTACGAGGTAAAACCTTTATGCCTTTAGTCAGGGTCAAACCCGATGAGCCGCTGGATTATGCGCTGCGCCGCTTCCGCCGCTCTTGTGAAAAAGCCGGTGTCTTTTCCGAATCACGGCGCCGCGAATTCTACGAGAAGCCGACCGCGGTACGCAAACGCATGAAAGCCGCTGCGCGCAAACGCGAACTGAAAAAGATGTCTCGCGAATCCCGCCGCTTCACGCGTAAATACTGATAGTCCGTCTTTCATGTCACTCAAGAATAAAATCACTGATGACATGAAGGCCGCCATGCGCGCCAAGGACAAGGACACGCTGGAAGTCCTGCGCATGGCCAAAGCCGCCATTCAGCGCAAGGAAGTGGACGAACGCATCGAACTGGATGACGCGCAGACGCTGGCCGTGCTGGAAAAGATGATGAAGCAGTCCCGCGACGCCATTGCGCAGTTCAACAAGGGCGGTCGCGATGATCTTGCGAGCAAGGAACAACAGACGCTGGATGTGCTGCAGCCCTATCTGCCGGAGCCGCTGTCCGACGACGCAATCGCCGAATTGATCGACCAAGCCATCAGCGCCACCGGCGCAAGCTCCATCAAGGACATGGGCAGGGTCATGGGCATGCTCAAGCCCAAACTGCAGGGCCGCGCCGACATGGGCGCTGTTTCCAGAATAATCCGCGAGAAACTGGGCTGAACCGCCGCTCTGCTGACTTGCCAGCCACATCCGGTTAGACTTCACCGATGGCCGGCCGCATCCCCCGACAATTCATTGATGACCTGATTCAGCGCGTCGATATTGTCGATGTCATCGACGCGCGCGTTCCGCTGAAAAAGGCCGGGCGTGAATACACCGCCTGTTGCCCGTTTCATAACGAAAAAACCCCTTCTTTCACCGTCAGTCCGAGCAAACAGTTCTACCATTGCTTCGGCTGCGGCGCGCACGGCACCGCCGTGGGTTTTCTCATGGATTACGAAAATCTTTCATTCCCGGAAGCCGTGGAAGCATTGGCCGACCAGGCCGGCATTCCCGTCCCGCGAGAAGCGCCGGCGGGTGGAACGGCATATCAGAAAAAGGAAGATACCGCCTCGCTGTCAGAGGCCCTGACCGCCTCTGATCGTTTTTTCCGCGAACAACTGCGCAAACCGTCCGCCAGAGAGGCGGTGGATTATCTGAAAAACCGCGGCCTGGACGGCAAAACCGCGGCTGATTTTGGCCTCGGCTATGCCCCGCCAGGCTGGGACAATTTGCTGAAACAGCTGGGCGCGACGCCACAGAAACGCGAGGCGCTGGCCAAATCCGGCATGCTGATTCAAAAGGAAAACGGCGAGTATTACGACCGCTTCCGCAATCGCATCATGTTCCCCATCCACAATTATCGCGGGCAGCTGGTGGGTTTTGGCGGCCGCACGCTGGGCGATGACAAGGCCAAGTACCTGAATTCGCCGGAAACGCCGCTGTTTCACAAGGGGCGCGATCTGTACGGACTCTACATTGGCCGCGATCATATCAAGCAAGCCGGGCGCGCCGTGATCGTCGAGGGGTATATGGATGTGGTGTCGCTGGCGCAGTTTGGCGTGCGTTATGCCGTGGCCACGCTGGGCACGGCAACCACGCATCAGCAACTGGAGCGGCTGTTCCGCTTTACCGACGAAATCGTGTTTTGCTTCGACGGCGACAACGCCGGACGCAAGGCGGCGTGGCGCGGCCTGGAAAACGCCCTGCCCGCGCTCAAGGGCGCGCGCCAGATCCGTTTCCTGTTCATGCCCGATGGCGAAGACCCCGACACGCTGGTGCGCAAGGAAGGCGCGGATGGCTTTGAATTGCGCCTGCGCAAAGCGGAATCGCTGGGCGATTTTCTGCTGGGCAACCTGAGCAAGCAGGTGGATATGTCGCGTCTGGATGAAAAAGTACGGCTGGCGGAACTGGCGCGACCACATATCGAACAAATCCCCGATGGCGCGCTGAAAAACATGTTGCTGGACCAGCTCTACAAGCTGACCGGCCAGGATGTCAGCGGACTGGCGAGCAAAGCTGCTGCGCCAGTCAGTGGGCGCGGATCGGGCGCCCCAGGCCCGTCACCCGCAGCCCATGGCGCCAAAAGCAAAATTGCCCGCGCCCTGGGTTTTTTATTGCAAAACCCGCGACTGGCATCTATACCTGAAAGTATTGAATTTCTCTCGGATCTTTCCATCCCCGGAGCGCAGTTGTTGCACGATATTCTGCAACTGATTCGCAGCAAACCAGAAATGAGCACAGGCGCCATACTCGAACATTTTCACGGAACCCGGGACTACAAGGCGCTATCCAAACTGGTTGTATGGCAACATTTTCTCAGCGAGAGCGATATAAACACTGAATTTCAGGCATTACTCGAAGATCTTGATAAACAGCGCAAACGCATCCATATACAGAAACTGCTGGAGAAGGCGCAGTCCAGTCGATTGACGCCTGATGAGCAGCGGCTGCTGAAGCAATTACTGAGTGCTGAAAAATAGCTGTTAGTAGATCGAAAGATTGAGTAAAATCCGCCGTTTTCCCGGCATGTCCCGGGTACGGCAAAAGACACACGGGCGACTGTTTTAATGGATCAGGAAACAAAAAAAGACCAGCTTAAAAAGCTCATCTTGAAAGGCAAGGAACAGGGCTTCCTTACTTATGCGGAGATCAACGATCACCTGCCTGATGACGTACATGATACGGATCAGATCGAGACCGTGGTCAACATGATTAATGACATGGGCATTGAAGTTTTTGATCAGACGCCCGACCCCGACCAGATCCTGCTGCTGAAAGCCTCTACCGAGGAAGCGGAGGAAACCGAGGCGGAGGCCGTGCTGACCACGGCGGTGGAAAGCGAGTTCGGCCGCACCACCGACCCGGTGCGCATGTACATGCGCGAAATGGGCACCGTGGATCTGCTCACCCGCGAAGACGAAATTGCACTGGCGAAACGCATAGAAGAAGGCATCCGGCAAAGCCTGCGCGCCGTTTCCCGCTGCCCGCAAATCATTGATGCACTGCTGGAGATGGGCAAGAAAATCGAAGACGAGGAAATGCGCATTTCCGACCTCATCGTCGGTTTTTATGACCCCAACGAAGTGGACGTACCGCCCGCACCCAGGCCACAACCTGCCGCCGTCGACAGCAACGCCAAGGATGCAAAAAAAGACGAGGAAGACGATGAGGATGAAGTCGTCGACACCGGGCCTGATCCGGAAGAAGTGAAACAACGTTTCGCGCAGCTGGCCAAGGCCCAGAAAAAACTCAGGAAAGCCATCGAGAAACACGGCCCTCTGCACCAGAAAACCGAGCCCTTCCGCGACGAAGTGGCCGCCATGGTGGTACAGTTCAAATATGTACCGCGTCATGTGGAAGAATTTGCTGCGCATATCCGCCAGCTGGTGGAGACCGTGCGCATTCACGAACGCACTATCATGAATATCTGCGTCAACGAGGCGCGCATTTCCCGCAAGACCTTTATCAGCAATTTTGTCGGCGATGAAACCGACGAAGGCCTGATCGAGCGCCTGAAAGCTTCCGGCGAAGGCGACCCGGCGGCGCTGGACAAGCATGCCGACGACATCAGAACCGCGCAGGCGAAAATCTCCCTGATCCAGAACCGCGCCGCTCTCACCGTACACGAGCTGAAGGAAATCAACCGCAAAATGCTCATGGGCGAAGCCAAGGCCCGCCGCGCCAAGAAAGAAATGGTCGAAGCCAACCTGCGGCTGGTAATTTCCATCGCGAAGAAATACACCAATCGCGGCCTGCAGTTCCTCGACCTGATTCAGGAGGGCAACATCGGCCTGATGAAAGCCGTGGACAAGTTTGAATATCGCCGCGGCTACAAGTTTTCCACCTATGCCACCTGGTGGATTCGCCAGGCCATTACCCGCTCCATCGCGGATCAGGCGCGCACCATTCGCATCCCGGTACACATGATCGAAACCATCAACAAACTGAATCGCATCTCGCGCCAGATCCTGCAGGAAAAAGGCCGTGAACCGCTGCCGGAGGAACTGGCCGAACGCATGGAAATGCCGGAAGAAAAAATCCGCAAAGTGCTGAAAATCGCCAAGGAACCGGTTTCCATGGAAACCCCCATCGGCGACGACGAAGACTCCAGCCTGGGTGATTTCATCGAAGACAAGAACGTACAGGCGCCCATGGACTTTGCCACCAGCTCCGGTCTGCGCTTTGCCACCGAGGAAATCCTCGCTTCGCTTACAACGCGCGAAGCCAAGGTGCTGCGCATGCGCTTCGGCATCGACATGAATACCGACCACACGCTGGAAGAAGTCGGCAAGCAGTTCGACGTCACCCGCGAGCGTATCCGCCAGATCGAAGCCAAGGCGCTGCGCAAACTGCGCCACCCGAGCCGCTCCGAACATCTGCGCAGCTTCCTCGATCCGGCGTAAAACCACTGTTGGGAATAAGCTGATACGGCGGGTATAATCCCGCCGTCTTGCGCTCTATTGATCCTGTTACGGATACGGCAGCACGAGATGAAAGCAGGATGGCTCGTAGCCGTTTATGAGTTTCCCTGCTTTGGTCATGACTAGAATCATTATCAGGGCCTGTAGCTCAGTTGGTTAGAGCAGTGGACTCATAATCCATTGGTCGTAGGTTCAAATCCTACCGGGCCCACCATATTGCCAAACGCTCGGGAATACGCTTGATCCTGGGCGTTTCCCTGTGTCGCCAGCGGGGCAACAAAACGGTCTATTTGGGCTCGATACACTGCGGCCCCTGGTGCGCCGCATTGTTGACGTAATCGCTCACCTCATAGGCCGCTATCCATTCCTCAGGCGGCGCAACCATCAGCTTGTCCAGTACATTGCGCTGGCCATTTTCCAGCCAGGTTGTGATGGATTCAGGCGCAAGCAATACCGGCATGCGGTTGTGTATGGGCTCCATGACCCTGTTGGCACTGGTGGTAATCAGGCAGATTTGTAAAACGCCGTGTTTTGATACCTGCCAGATTGCAGCAATGGCGAAGGCCAGATTTCCCTTTGGGTGAAAGTGAAAGGCGCGTTTCGTACCATGTTCGCGCTTCCACTCATAGAAACCGGTCACCAGGGCGGCGGCGCGCTGGTGCGCTATCAGTTTGCGAAAGGAAGGTTTTTCCCAGATCGTTTCGGCGCGGGCGTTGATGAGCGGGCGGCTGATCTTGCCGGGTTTCGCCCATGGCGGGATCATGCCCCATTCCATTTCCGCTTTTCCAATTTTGTCCGCTGGCTTGTACAGCGCCAGCAAATGATCAGCGGGCGCGATATTGAATCTGATCTGTACCGGGTCGGGGCCCAGGTCAATGCCCAGGCAGGCACACAAACCTCTTACCGCAGGATCATCAGTTACGTTTACGCGGCCACACATGCGGCCAGAATAACATGTGCACGGTGCGGAGTATGTACCGGACAGAGGATGGCGGTTCGCTGCAGTTGACCTGTCACCGCATCAAGTCTATCTTACACCCGGCCGTCAGAACGCCCGGTGCCAAACCGGACAGCCCCCCCGCAGATTCCCGACCCCGACGCCTGATCCGCCAGAGCATCGAGGCGCGTGAAAAACGCGGTCATACGGCCGTGTTTCTGTGGGAACGCGCCATAGCGGCATGACCAAAACCGGCAAGTCCGCGGATTTCCGTGGCTTGTTACTGTGATACCGGCAATGAACATACTCAAACGCAAATTCCTGTTTAATACCACCCTGGGCACGGCCATTTTTTTTATTCTTGCAGGCATTCTGATCTGGGGCGCTTTCAACTGGACCATAGAACTGACCAACACCGAATCCTTTTGCATTTCCTGTCATGAAATGCACGACAATACTTACATGGAATATCGCAAATCCGTGCACTTCAGCAACCGCACCGGGGTACGCGCGACCTGCCCCGACTGCCATGTGCCACGCGACTGGGTACACAAGGTTGCCCGCAAAATCAGGGCCAGCAACGAGCTGTATCATCATTTTCTGGGCTCCATTGACAGCCGGAAAAAGTTTCTGGACAAGCGCCAGCAACTGGCTGCTGTCGTCTGGAAAACCATGAAGCAAACCAATTCGCGCGAATGCCGCAATTGCCACAGCGCGACGGCAATGAACAAAAACAAGCAGGACAGCAGCGCCGCCGAACAGCACAGACTGGCAGAAACCGAACACAAGACCTGCATTGACTGCCACAAGGGCATAGCCCACAAGCTGCCGGAGGCTTTCCTCGAGGCGGAACACCGGCGGTTTGAAAAGGAAAAAGTGCCCTGCTACCGGTGCCACAAGGAGATGGCGCGGCCACCAGGCGAGGATGAATGGAAATAAGCAGTGTCGTTGTTGATATAAATCAAGCTATTTTTTTATCTCTGTCGTACCATAAAGTCGGAGTTGTATTTTTAACACCAAGGGAGAGTTAACATGCCAACAAAACCCGCGTCCTCCGCAATAGTCTCCGCGCTTACGGGGCTGTTGCTTGCTACCGCGAGCGCCGCGGCAGTTTCGGTCGATCCGGCCAGCAGCAACAATCAATCCACGCCCAGTGAAGGCGAGCTGCTGTATAACCAGAACTGCGCTGCGTGCCACCAACCTGACGCCATCGGCAAGCCCGGACTGGCGCCTTCCCTGACCAATCCGGAATTACTCAGCATCGCCTCCGACAAGTTCTTCGAAAGCACCATTAGGGACGGGCGCGCTGGTACGGGTATGCCGCCATGGGCCCACCTTGGCCGCGAGAAGATCAAGGCAATAGTCGCCTACCTGCGGTCACATGCGACTTTGCCTGACCGCTCCGCCGAAGTTGACAGCGAGCCCGAAAGCCACGGAGATCCGCGACTCGGCAAGCAGTGGTTCGAAGATATTTGCGCCACATGCCACGGCAAGAACGGTAACGGCTATGCTTCGGGCGGTACCGGCACCGCCATTGGTTTTGCCGGTTTCCAGAACAAGGTCACAGA
>JALXFQ010000122.1 GCA_027067235.1 Gammaproteobacteria bacterium | reverse complement strand
ACATATCGGCATCGGCCAGATCGCCGAGTCTATCCGGCGCTGGAACGTGACTGCCCCCGGTGGCGACATGGAGACGCCGGAAGGCCAGAAAGTGGTGCGCATCGTCGGCGAGTTCAGGGACGCGAAGGATATGGCCAGTCTGGTGCTGCGCGCCAACGAGCGCGGCGGCGGCGTGCGTCTGGCTGACGTGGCCGAGGTCAGGGAATCACTGGTGAAGCCGCAGACCATTTACGACATTTCCGGTGAGCCGGGTCTGTCGCTGATCGTCATGAAAAAAGCCGATGCCGATATCATCGACACGGTGGACAAGATCGCCGAATACGTCAAGGGCGTGCGCAAGCGTTACGGAGACGATGTAAAAGTCACCATGTTTAATGATATGTCGCGATTTACCCGGTTACGTCTCGGCGTGTTGACCAATAACGGGCTGGTGGGTCTGGTGCTGGTGTTTATTTCCCTTTTGTTGTTCCTGCGTCCGTCGGTGGCGCTGACCACCACCTGGGGACTGCCCATCGTGTTTTTCGCGGGCCTCGCTGTGCTGTATCTGTCTGGCGTCACTCTCAACCTGATTTCCATGATGGGCTTCATCATGGTGCTGGGGATGCTGGTGGACGATGCCATTATCATCGGTGAAAACATAACCTGGCACATGGAGCGCGGGCTGGAACCGCTGCAGGCAGCGGCCAAGGGCGCGGTAGAGCTGATCGGGCCGGTGACCACGACCATACTCACCACCATTGCTGCTTTTCTGCCGCTGGCGTTCATGACCGGCATGATCGGCAAGTTCATCATCGCCATACCCATTGTTGTTATCACCCTGCTGGTGTTTTCCTGGGCCGAGGCCTTTTTTATCCTGCCCAACCATGTGGCGGATTTCACCCGTACTGACAAGCATCCCGGAGAACGCCGCTGGCTGGTGTGGCTGGAACGGGTCTACGGCGGCGTGCTCAAGGTCGCCATAAAGCTGCGCTGGCTGACCGTGGCGCTGTCATTCGCCATCCTCATCGGTTCGGTGTGGCTGGCCAGAACCCATATGTCGTTCCAGTTGTTTCCGCCTTTCGGCGTGGACCAGTTTCTGGTGCGGATAACCGCGCCTCCCGGTACCAGCGTGTATCAAATGCGCAAGAAACTGGTGGCGGTGGATGCGGAGATACGCAAGCATATCAAGCCGGAATATCTGGACGCGACGATTCTGAAAAGCGGACAGATTTCAGTGGACGAGGGTGATCCGCTGACCCAGCGCGGAGGCCGCTTCGGGCAGATTCGCGTGTTGTATCTGCCGGCAGTGGCGCGGCCCGGCCACGAGGTGCTGGATGATATGCGCGTCATCGAAGCAGCCCTGGCGCCGCTGTTTCCCGACCTGGAAATCGCCTATACCGAGATCAAGCCGGGGCCGCCCACGGGGCGCTCGCTGGAGGCCGAAATATCCAGCCATGACCCGCAGGCGGCCGAGCAGGCGGCGCGCAAACTGATCAAACTGCTGGAAAATACCAAAGGCGTAACCACCGTGGACAGCGGTCTGATCGAGGGCGATCCGCAGGTATTGCTGCGCGTGGATCGGTCGCTGGCCACCTACGCCGGCATCGATCTTGCCACCATCGCCACGCATATTCGCGCTGCGGTGGGCGGTCTGGTGGTATCCACCACGCGCCGCGGCAGCGAAGAAATCGATCTCACCATACGCTACCCCGACAATCCGGAAAAACAGATGGAAATGCTGCGGCAGGTATTGATTCCCAATGCCCGCGGCGGACTGGTTCCGCTGGAAAAAATAGCCCGGCTGGTGCAGGAACCGGGGCTGACCACCATCCGCCATATCGACGGTATCCGCGTGGTCAGCGTGATTGCCGACGTGGACAATGGCCAGCTTACCAGCCTCGAACTCAACCGCATGGTTCAGAAAAAACAGGCGCAATGGGCGGGCGACAAGGTGCAGGTGAACTACGGCGGCGAAGAAGAAAAAAGCCAGGAATCCTTCAAAAGCCTGTTTGTCGCCTTTGGTTTTGCCGTCGTCGGTATCTTTTTCATCCTAGCCATACAGTTCAACAATCTGGGTTATCCGCTGATTGTCATGCTGGCCATACCCTTCGGTGCGGTGGGTGTGATCCTGTCATTCTATCTGCATGACCTGTACTGGAAGCCCATGCCGCTGTCGTTCTTTTCCACCATGGGCATGGTGGCTCTCACCGGCGTGGTGGTGAACAGTTCGCTGGTGTTGCTGGTTTTCGTGCAGCGCGCCATACGCGAAGGCATGGACCGGTTTGAAGCAATCCAGCTGGCCGGGCGCCGGCGTTTGCGCGCGGTACTGCTGACTGCTGCCACCACGGTGCTGGGTCTGCTGCCCACGGCCTACGGCTGGGGCGGCATGGATCATTTCGTTGCGCCCATGGCGCTGGCTTTGTCCTGGGGACTGGCGTTCGCCACGCTGGTGACACTGTTTACCATTCCGGCGGCGCTGGGAGTGGCGTTCGA
>JALXFQ010000121.1 GCA_027067235.1 Gammaproteobacteria bacterium | reverse complement strand
TCGATCTGGCTGGCCGGATTTGCCCTGCTGGCGGTGCTGGCGCTGGCAGTGACCGACCGGCTCTCGGCGCCGGCTATTGCCGAACAGGAGCGCGCTGCCCTGCTGCGCGATCTGCATCAACTGATTCCGGCCGATATTCACGACAATGACCTGCTGGCCGACACCGTCATCATCCAGCCCGATCCCCTGCTGGGGACGGATGAGGAGCAAACCGGCTGGCGCGTTATCAAGAACGGCAAAACGGTCGCTGTCGCCTTCACCGTGATCGCGCCGGACGGTTATAACGGCGACATTCGCCTGCTGGTCGCCATCACCGACCAGGGACAACTGCTGGGCGTCCGCACCCTGAGTCACCGTGAAACGCCGGGGCTGGGCGACAATATCGACGTACGCAAATCGAACTGGATTCGCGCCTTCCAGGGCCGCAGTCTGAGCAACCCGGAGCCGGCTTTCTGGAAAGTGAAAAAGGACAATGGTATTTTTGATCAGTTCACCGGCGCCACCATTACGCCGCGAGCGGTAGTGAAGGCGGTCAGAAAAAGCCTGGAGTATTTTTCCGCCAACAAGGACAGCCTTTTGGGAAACACGCAATGAGCGACACCACTTACAGACAGGTACTGGCCGATGGCCTGTGGCGCAACAATACCGGGCTGGTGCAGCTGCTCGGACTCTGTCCGCTACTCGCCACCAGCAACTCCATCATCAATGCGCTGGGGCTGGGGCTGGCCACCACCGCCGTGCTGATCGCCTCCAATGGCACCATTTCCGCCATTCGCCATATCGTGCCCAAGGAAATACGCCTGCCGGTATTCGTGCTGGTGATCGCCGCTTTCGTGACCGTGGTTGACCTGCTCATGCACGCCTATCTGTATGATTTGTGGAAAGTGCTGGGTATTTTTGTGCCGCTGATTGTCACCAACTGCGTCATCATCGGCCGCGCCGAAGCCTTCGCCTCGCGCCAGAATGTGCCCTTGTCCATTACCGATGGCCTGGCCATGGGACTGGGCTTTACCTCGGTGCTGGTCGTACTGGGCGGCATGCGCGAACTGGTCGGCACTGGCGCGCTGTTCGCCAATGCCGACCTCATGCTGGGCGACTGGGCAGGTTCCTTATATACAGTGGTTTTTCAGGACTACCGCAATTTCCTTATCGCCATCCTGCCGCCGGGAGCCTTTTTCGGCCTGGGCCTGCTGGTGGCCGGCAAGAATATGATCGACGCGCGTGCGCAAAAGAAACCGGTGAAAACCGCGGCGTCGGCAACGCCCGCTGAAGCATGAACCAGGAAAAACGCGGCGAAATATTCCGCCGTCTGCGCGCAGCCAACCCGAACCCAACCACGGAGTTGAATTACTCCACGCCGTTTGAACTGCTGATCGCGGTCATTCTGTCCGCGCAGGCCACCGACGTGGGCGTGAACAAGGCCACGGCCAGGCTGTTTGCGGTGGCCAATACGCCGCAGGCCATTCTCGACCTGGGTGTGGACGGCCTGAAGCAATACACGCGCACCATCGGCCTGTATAACGCCAAATCAGAGAACATCATCAGGACCTGCCAGATGCTGCTGGAAAAGCACGGCGGCAAGGTGCCCGACAACCGCGCCGATCTGGAAGCCCTGCCCGGCGTTGGCCGCAAAACCGCCAATGTGGTGCTGAATACAGCCTTTGGTCATCCGGTGATCGCCGTGGACACACATATTTTCCGGGTATCCAACCGCACCGGCCTGGCCAAAGGCAAAACTGTCGCGGAAGTGGAGAAGAAACTCGACAAATGGACGCCAGCCGAATTCAAAAAAGACGCGCACCACTGGCTGATCCTGCACGGCCGCTATACCTGCATCGCGCGCAAACCGCGCTGTGGCTCCTGCGTTATCCATGATCTTTGCGAGTTCAGGGATAAGGTCGAAGACTGATGCTGTATGGCGACCAGCGCAGCGATTATCGCAGGATCTTTTTCCGGGCCTGGGAAAAACAGCGACACGGCCAACCCCTGGAAGGTATCGAAACCATCATTGTGGAAGTGGCTCTGGCGCACCCGGAATACCACGATATTCTTGCCCAGAAAAACAAATACCAAGACCAGGACTTTCTGCCGGAAGCCGGTCAGAGCAACCCTTTCCTGCATATGAGCATGCATGTTTCCATACTGGAACAATTAGCCATTGACTCGCCACGCGGCATACGCGAGCATTACCGCAAGCTATTGTTAAAGAAAGGCGACGATCATGAAGCCCAGCACCTCATTATGGAATGTCTGGGCGAAATGCTGTGGCGGTCCCGGCAAACCGGAACGCCACCGTCGGAGCAGGTCTATCTTTCCTGCCTGGAGAAAATCGGCAGTAAATAATCGACTGCCCCGGTGTAAGCTTTTTCGATTGATCGGGTCTTATCGGAGGTCATCGCATCTATACGATTTCAGAAACGCGTATAGACTACCAATCCGGAACGTTTCCGGCATAGTTAACCATCTCAACAAACCA
>JALXFQ010000120.1 GCA_027067235.1 Gammaproteobacteria bacterium | reverse complement strand
TTATGCCGCAGGCAAGGAAAAGAAAACCGACGGCTGGGCTGACTGGAAGTAAGCTTCCGCGGCTGGCAGGTCGAAAGCAGGTAGGGCTTTGGTTCTACCTGCTTTTTTCGTTTCAGGGGTAAAAAAAATGATACTGGAAGTAGTCATCGAGGGCGTGACCCATAAGGTTGATGTGCCTGATGAAATGCTGGTGGAAGGCGAGGAATTCTTTAATCAGATGGATGCCGATATGGACCGGGGCTACCAGATGCACCGTGAATGGGTGGAAAAGCCGGGGCAGGAAGATCGCATCCGCATCGTCGCGGATCGCATGCTGGGCGCCATGGAAAGCAGCAAGAAAACCATGGTGCAGCTCATGGCCGGCTACATACTCACGCGCATGCCGGGCATTGCCGGCGTCGATGTGGATACCGGCGGCGAAATGCAGCAGACCGAAATCATCATGGGCGCCAGCCACGAGTTTAATTGAGTTTTCCGCCATGCAGTTCTCGCCCTATCAACTGAACGAGGTGAAACCGGGCAGTTTCGTGTTCGAGGTAAAAAACGCCCTGCCGGCGGAAGTCTGCCGCGAAGCGGTGCGCCGTTTCGAGCTGTTGCAGGACGAGCAGTATCCCGGCCGTATCGGCCAGATGGCCAAAGCCGGCGGCGAAATCAAGAAAACCACCGACCTGGTGGTCAGCGGCAAGAAAAACTGGCGCGACCTGGATCAGGTACTGTTCCAGTCGCACGGTATGGCTCTGGCCGAGGTGCGCAAACGCTTCCCCTATTTCAAGGGGCCGTTCAAGGACATGGGCTACAACCTGCAGCGTTATCGGCCAGGCGAATACTACGACTGGCATATCGACGGCGGCAGTCACCAGTTTGCCGAACGTCAGCTGGTGGCTTTGTGGTATCTGAACGAGGTGGAAGAGGGCGGTCGCACGGATTTCCGCTTTCAGGATATTTCAGTGACGCCTGAAACCGGCAAGCTGGTGCTGTTCCCACCGTTCTGGACCCACGAACACCGCGCGGCGCCCGTGACCAGAGGGGTTAAATATATTGCTACCACCTGGCTGGTGTTCAGGTAAGGCCGGCCGCCGCCCCGGTTGTATCTCGTCGCCTCCGCTGGCTATGCCCCGAACACGAACCCCGCGACCATACAAACTGCTGACATCGAGGTTCCCATGCTCTATCACATCAAAAAACTTCTGCGAAAACGCCAGCTGGAAAAAGCGCGCGAGCTGCTGGATCATGCAAAATTTGTGGATGGCAGACTGTCCGCCGGCAAGGTGGCGCAGCGCGTCAAACGCAATGAGGAAATGGCGGGCAGTGAACAACAGATGGAATATCTGAACACTCTGGTGCTGGGTGCTCTGGTAGAGCACCCGCTGTTCAAGCTCGCCGCCCTGCCGCATCGCATGTCCGGTGCTTTTTTCGCGCGCTATACCGCCGGCATGGAATACGGCGAGCATATTGACGACCCGGTCATGGGGCCCATGGGTGGTCGTTATCGCACGGATGTATCTTCGACCGTTTTTCTGAGCGGCCCCGACGAGTATGAGGGCGGCGAACTGGAGATCAAGACCCCGTTTGGCGAGAATCTGGTGAAATGCGAAGCAGGCGATGCGGTATTTTATCCATCCGGGTCACTGCATCGGGTGAGGCCGGTCGTTTCCGGTGAGCGCCTGGTGGCGGTAACCTGGACCCAGTCCATGATCCGGGATCCCGGGCAGCGCGCGGTGCTGGCCGAGCTGGGCCAGGCGCGTGAACAGATGCTTGAAACAGAGCCAGAGGCCGAATTGACCCGGAAAATTGACCATTCCTACATCAATCTGGTGCGCATGTGGGCGGAGCTGTAGCTGACCGGTGCGCCCGCCGCAGCTGCATTCCGCGCCGGCAGTCTGTCAACATTTGTGATGATGCCGGGAACTATCAATATTGATTTTACTCGAAAAGGCCGTACTTTCAGGACACTCGTTTCGTAAAGGGCGCTTTTGGTCGAACGGAGCTTTTCTGGTTTTTCCGGGCCGCCCCGGGGCGAAGTCTGTTTTTATTACTGTCTGCGAGGGAATGACATTGAAACGACGTTCAACCGTATTATCGGCCCTGGTTCTGGCCGCAACCTTGTTGTTTGGCGAGCTTTCACTTGCGCAAGCAGCGTTTCCTGATTTTTCCGATCTGGTGGAGAAGAATGCGCCGGCGGTGGTCAATATCAGCACTACCTCCATACCATCAAAACACCCGGGCATGCCCCACGGTTTCGCCGTGCCTGATTTGCCGGACGACAGTCCGCTGAATGATTTTTTCAAAAAATTCTTTGAACAGCAGCCGCAACCTGGTCAGCCCGGGCCGCGCGGAGGAGTCCATTCGCTAGGATCCGGTTTTATCATATCTCCTGACGGCTATATCCTGACCAATTCCCATGTGGTCAAGGATGCGGACGAGATCATTGTCAGTCTGCGCGACCGCAGTGAATACAAGGCCAAGCTGGTGGGCATGGACACGCGGGCCGACGTCGCCGTGCTGAAGGTGGATGCCAGGAACCTGCCTTTCGTCAAGCCCGGCAATATGGACGAAGTGAAAGTGGGACAGTGGGTGCTGGCCATCGGTTCGCCCTTCGGTTTTCGCGAATCCGCAACCCAGGGCATAGTCAGCGCCCTCAACCGCGCCCTGCCCAACGATACCTATGTGCCTTTTATCCAGACCGATGCTGCGGTCAATCCCGGTAATTCCGGTGGTCCGCTATTCAACCTGAAGGGTGAAGTAATTGGCATCAACTCGCAGATATTCAGCCGCTCCGGCGGTTATCAGGGCGTGTCCTTCGCCATCCCCATCGACGTGGCCATGCGTGTCATGGAACAGCTGAAAACCAAGGGCTACGTGACCCGCGGCTGGCTCGGCGTATTGATCCAGGAGATCGACCACGACCTGGCCGATTCATTCGGCATGAGCAAGCCGGAAGGCGCACTGGTGGCGCAGATCACCGACGGCAGCCCGGCGGCAAGCGCCGGTATCCGGGTGGGCGATGTCATTATCGAATACAACAACCGCAAGGTTGTCAGTTCCTCGTCGCTGCCACCCATGGTGGGTCGCACCGCGGTGGGTGCCACCGTACCCGTTGTGGTGTTGCGCAATGGCAAGGCGCTGACGCTGCAGGTTACCATCGGCGAACTGGAGCGGGAAGAGGTGGCAAAAACAGCCCAGGCATCGGCGCACAAGGCGCGTAACAAGCTCAACCTGACGGTCGACAGCCTCAGCCCCGAGGAAAAACAGGCGCTGGCGGGCGACCGGCGCGGTGTGGTGGTTCGTGTGGTGGGTGACGGCCCGGCTGCTGTTGCCGGCATCCAGCCCAAGGATATTATTCTTGCCCTGAATAATCAGGATGTTACTGATGTCGCCCAGTTCGACAAACTGGTCAGCGAACTGCCAGTTGGCAAGGCTGTCCCGCTGTTGATTCAGCGCGACGGGCGTGCCTTGTTCCTGGCGGTCAAAATTCCTTCCGAAGGCTGATTCCAGGCTTTTCCCGGCACGGGACGACCAACCCTGCGGTGGTCGTTCTGGCCGGTTATACAGACGGCGGTACTCCCGGCTTGTTGTTCGCAGCACTGGATAGTCCAGGTCACTGGCCGTTGTGCGTTTTATCAGGCCGGCGTTTACTTTTGACTGGTACCGGGTAGAATCCGCACTACGAAGAGAGGGCGTTTTCTCAGGCACGTGTTACCGGTTTTTTCGTCGCCTTGAACAATCCGCTGGATGCGCAGCCCGATTTTCGAGCGAAGTGGAGTCAGCAACAGGAGGGAATGCGCTGATGAGTGATCGAAGGAACGGTACGGTCAAATGGTTTGACCCCGCGAAAGGATACGGTTTTATTGTCGGTGATGATGGCAGCGATGTGTTTGTTCATTTCAGAGCCATCAATTCTGAAGGTTTCCGGACACTGAAATTCGGGCAGAGTGTCGACTACGAACTGGTGCAGAGCGACAAGGGCTATTCCGCCGAGAATGTGACAGTGATCGAGGCGGCGGACGCTTCCGGCTAGCAACGCGTTGCAACCAGCAGCTGTCCCGGCACGGTGAAACAGGTCTGACGAGGGGCGGTCTTTGGTCACCCGAACTGGTAATGCTTTTCGATGTCCTCGATGATTTCCCAGGTGCAGGACAGCCCGGCCGGGAAAATAACCAGATCGCCTGCCTCAATGGTTACGGGTTCGCTGCCGTCATCCGGCGTGACAACCGCCTCGCCTTCGAGTATGTAGCAGGTTTCCTGACGCTCATAAGTCCACGGAAACGTCGACACCGCTTTTTCCCAGACAGGCCAGTCATAAACGCCCATGATGTCGAGTTTTGCCGGAGAGGCGTGGTGTTCCACCAGGATCCGGTCCATATCGTTGCTCCATTGCCGAGAGGTTTCACCGATTCCCCGTGCCCGGGGTCCAGTCATCACACAAGGAAAAATGCCCCGCAAGCCGGCAAGGCTTGCGGGGCATGGAATAATGGGCCGTCCTTGGCCACGCACAGGGGACTGTTCCTGGGTATCCGGATAATTCCCGGCTCGCCAGTTTTGTTCTTTGCAAAGCAATCCTGCTTTATATTCGTTAAAACATTCAGTTACCTTGGTAACTTCATGTTGGTCGCATAATATACAAGAAAAATCATAAACTCAATGAGTTTTTGCGTAAAGTTCTAGTTAAATATAGAAAAGATAAATAACAGCATGAAAAATAAGGAAAAGACCGGTGATTATTCCCTGCTTCAAGTGCTCCGGAAAGACAGTCGCCGCGTTTCGCGGGCTTGGATTCTGGAACGCCCTGCGCGTGGCACAGGGAGGTGCCGACATTTCTGATGGCTGTTAAGCCGCAGAAAATGAAGGAAGCGGGAAACCGCGTTTTCCGCTTACGTGGTTGAAAAAGTCCAGGGAAGGGCTTTCTCAATGGTTGCTGCTAGTCTGGCGTTTGGAGAAACAGCGCCAGTTTTTCCGGCATATCCGCCGGTAGTGCTATATCGGACTGCGTCAGTTGCCGGATCAGCCCGGTTGCACGCTGATGCAGGTCGCGGCGTTGTTGCGGGTCGAACAGTTCCAGCGCCAGTTGCAGATCCCTGGAGGACTGGGAGAGCAGGGTGGGCAGCCATTCGTTTTCTGCCACGGGGCTGTCCGGGCGCAGCAGATCACTTACCACTGGCGCCTGCAGCAAGCGGAAATGCAGCTTGCGGGCAGAGGCTTCCTGGTTCAGTTCTTCCAGGGCATGGGCATCACCCGCTGCGCCGCTGATGATTGCTGTCATCAATACATCAAGAAACCTTTTCAGGTTCTGTTTTTCCACTGAAAGATCGCCGCCGAGACCGCAGGCTTTTTCATACAGCGCGTCACACTTTTGCTTGAGAGCCAGAATAGTTTCCGAGCCCACATGCTCGCCCATGTCGGCGGCGCGGCGGAAAGTGTCGGCAAATTCGCGCTGGAACTGCTTCAGTTCCACTTCGTCGCTGGCCTGGGCGTCCGCCAGATCAATCAATGAAACTTGCTGCCGGTCAGCCGGAAACAACGGATTGCGATAGCGTATCCTGAGCTGCCTTTCGTGGGCGCCTGGCTGCGTGGAAAAAGGGATGTCCATGAAGGTAGCGGTCTGGTGCCGTTATCTATCCAGCTGTTCCCGAAGTTGGTTGTAAACGGAAAGTACTCAGATGGTGCAGACCCATCAATCCGACCAGGCGCCACGAACCACCTTCCAGATGCATTTCGTAACGGCCGGGGGCCAGCGGCTCGAAGCCGCCGACATAGTGATCGCCCTGTTTTTCCAGCAACAGGCTCTGGTCATGGTTTTTGACAGTGGTATGGATCAGCTTGAGCGTGACGAATTTTTCCGCCACGTCGCCTTTGGCGTTAATGCGGGCGCTGACCTCGCCTTTTTCATAGTCGAAATCCAGATCGGCGACAATACCCGCCTGCCGTGCATTGTCGTCACGGGCCAGGGTCAGGTTAATGGCCTTGCCTTCCTCGTAATAATCGTCTTCCACCACACCGTCGAAGGTGGACATGGCGTAGATGCCCTGGGTTACGTTCAAGATCACGGCGACAGCGGGTATGGCAATCACCAGCCACACCATGGGTTCTCTGTACCAGGGGCGATGGGTTTTCTGTGTCATGACTATACCTCGATTACTCCGGCATCGGGCCGATAAACCGCCCTTCTTCCACCGCGCGCAGATCCGGGTCGTCCTCGGCCTTGAGTATGAAGCGTATATCGACGCTGCGCTCATCCAGTTTATCCGGATCGGCCTCGAGACGCACGACCCACTCAGCGACTTCGCCGGTATCCACCGTCAGCCTGTTCTGGTCGGCAATCAGCCTGATCCCGGGCAGGCCCTCGGCTGTGGCGACAAAGGTGTGGGACTGGTCGTCCATATTCATGACCTTCAGCGTATAAACATTTTCAATCATGCCTTCATCCGTTTCCCGGTACAGCATGTTGCGGTCGCGAATGACATCCAGCTGCAAGGGTACGCGGGTGGAGATGGAGTATATCAGCGCCGACAGCATGGTTAACAGAATCAGTGCGTAAACAATAATGCGCGGGCGCAAAATATGTGTTTGTTTGCCCTCCATGGAATTTTCCGTGGTATAGCGGATCAGGCCCTTTTCGTAACCGACCTTCTCCATCACATCATCGCAGGCGTCGATACAGGCGGCGCAGCCGATGCACTCATACTGCAGGCCGTTGCGGATATCAATGCCGGTGGGGCAGACCTGGACGCACATGGTGCAATCCACGCAATCGCCCATGTTGATCGTTTTCGGGTCGACACCTTTCTTGCGTTTGCCGCGGGGTTCGCCGCGCTCGGCGTGATAGGACACCACCAGCGTGTCGCGGTCGAACATGGCGCTCTGGAAACGGGCATAGGGACACATGTGCAGACAGACCTGCTCGCGCATGAAACCGGCAAAGCCCCAGGTGGCGAACCCGTAGAAGAGTATCCAGAAAGTTTCCCACGCGCTCCAGCCGAACGGCGCGCGCGCCCACAGATCGTGAATGGGCGTAAAATAACCGACAAAGGTAAAGCCAGTCCACAGGGCCAGCAATGCCCACAATACATGCTTGCTGACCTTGATGCGTATCTTGCGCGCGTCCCAGGGTCCCTGGTCCAGCTTGATCTGTTTCGGGCGGTCGCCTTCCAGCCATTGTTCAATGCCGAGAAAAGCCTCTGTCCAGACGGTTTGCGGGCAGGCGTA